>JALYMT010000326.1 GCA_030773555.1 Actinomycetota bacterium
GCGGTGGCCAGACCGACCGGCCCGCCGCCGGCGACCAGCAGGTCGGTCATCGCGGCGCCGCGGCCGCGGCGCGCAGCGCCCGCTCCTCGGTGCGCAGGCGCACCCCGAGCAGCGGGGTGTTCAGGGCGGTGAAGGCGAGCGCGGTGATCCGGGCGTCGTGCACGAGCGGCAGCGCGACCCCCTCGAGCACCACCGCGACGTAGTTCGGGTGGCGCAGCCAGCGGTAGGGGCCGCCGGACACCAGGGGCAGGTCCGGCACGACGAGGACGCGGGTGTTCCACTGCGGGCCCAGGCTGCGGATGCACCACCACCGCAGGGCCTGCGCGCCGAGCTCGACGGCGAGCATGGGCAAGCCGAGCGCCGGTCGGAACCGGCGGTTGCGCGCGGGCACCTCGACGAGGCAGCCGGCGAGCAGGCCGACGTGCACGGCCACCAGCAGGGGATAGTGCTCCTGCCCGCTCTCCACCGCGCCCCGGGCGCGGCTCCACCGGGCGTTGCGCCGGGCCACGGCGAGCTCCGCGAGACGCTCGACGCCCACCCCGAGCACGAGCAGGGTGTAGCCGACGCGGCTCACCAGCGCAGCAGGACGAGCTCGGCGCAGAACCCGGGGCCCATCGCGAGCAGCAGGCCGGGCGTGCCCGCCGGCGGGCGGCGCGAGGCCAGCGTGCGCTCCAGGACGTGCAGCACCGAGGAGGAGGAGAGGTTGCCGACGTCGGCGAGACAGTCCCAGGTGACCTGCAGGGCGTCGTCAGGCAGGTCGAGGGCTCGCTGCATCGCCTGCAGCACCTTGGGCCCCCCGGGATGAGCCACCCAGCCGGCGACGTCGACGGTCTTCAGGTGGTGGTCCTCGAGGAAGCCGCGCACGTCGTCGCCGAGGTGCTCCTCCACCACGTCGGCGACGCTGGCGGCGAGGACGATGCGGAAGCCGCTGCCGCCGATGTCCCAGCCCATCACCCGCTGGGTGTCGGGGTAGAAGCGGCTGCGCGAGGCGATCACCTCGGGCGCGCCGGTCAGGCCGAGCTCGTGCGCCCGCCGCTCACCCACCACCACGACCGCCGCAGCGCCGTCACCGAAGAGCCCGCTCGCGACGAGGTTCGGCATCGACGCGTCGTCGCGCTGCACCGTCAGCGAGCACAGCTCGACCGAGAGCAGCACGCCGACGCCGTCGTCGGGCAGGGCCTCGCAGAGGCGGGCGATGCCGGCCGCACCCGCGACGCAGCCCAGGCCGAACACGGGCAGGCGCTTGACGTCGGTTCGCAGCCCGAGGCGGGGGACGAGGCGGGCGTCCAGACTGGGAGTGGCGACGCCCGTCGTCGTGACGGTCATGAACGTGTCGACCTCGCCGGCGGCCAGCCCCGCCCGGGCGAGCGCGTCGCGCACGGCCCGCTCCCCCAGGTCGGTGCCGACGCGGACGAAGGCCTCGTTGGCGCCGGTGAAACCGTCGAGGCGCGAATAGTCCTCGAGCGGCAGGGCGAACGAGCGGGCGGCCACACCGGTGTTGGCGTGGAGGCGCTCGAGCACCGGGCGGCCCCGCCCGTCGGGCAGCACGAGGTCGGCAAAGGCGGCGGTGATCTCCTGCTGGGGATGGCGGTGCGCAGGCAGGACGCCGGCAACCGCCGCGATACGGGTCACGTCGGCATCGTATGCAGGACCCGTGCGCCGGCCGCCGGAACCGCGGAGACCGCCGCCGGGACGATCCGGGGCGATTGCGGACGATTCGCCCAGCAGCCTCAAGCCTTCCTGCTCATCAGCCGACAGTTCCTTTACCTGCACCACATCTATTGGCACCACATCTACCGGCACCACAACTACCGGCACCACATCGCGAGATTCCTGGAGCGTGCGCATGTGCCTGCACCAGCCGCAGTGTCCCTCCGCCGAGGCGCGCGACCGCGACGCCGCCGCGACCGTCGCCTTCCGCCCCGAGCAGGGCTGGAGTCTGCTGTGCAACGGTGTCGTCCTCTTCGAGGACACCGGTGAGCTGCTGCCCAACGGCGGCATCATCCCGCCGCACCGGCCCACCGACGCCGAGGCCGCCTGACCCTCGTACGCGTCGCGTACGAGGGCCGCGTTACTGCGTGTACTCCTCCACCGGCGGGCAGCTGCAGATCAGGTTGCGGTCGCCGTAGGCCTGGTCGATGCGCCGCACCGGCGGCCAGTACTTGCTTCCCGGGGTGACCGCCCCGGGGAAGACGGCTTCGCCCCGCTCGTACGGGTGGTTCCACTTCCCCGCGAGCATCGCCGCGGTGTGCGGCGCCATCCGCAGCGGGTTGTCCGCCCGGGGTAGCTCGCCCGACTCCACCCGCCGGATCTCGTCGCGGATCGCGACCATCGCGTCGCAGAAGCGGTCGAGCTCGGCGAGGTCCTCGCTCTCGGTCGGCTCCACCATCAGCGTCCCGGCGACCGGGAACGAGACCGTCGGTGCGTGGAAGCCGTGGTCGATGAGGCGCTTGGCGACGTCGTCGACGGTGACGCCGGTCGACTTCGTGATCGCGCGGAGGTCCAGGACGCACTCGTGCGCGACCAGCCCGTCGCGCCCGGTGTAGAGCACCGGATAGTGCGGGGCGAGCCGCCGGGCGACGTAGTTGGCGTTGAGCACCGCGACGGCCGTGGCCCGGCGCAGGCCCTCGGCGCCCATCAGCCGCAGATAGGCCCAGGAGATCGGCAGGATGCCCGCCGATCCCCAGGGCGCGGCGGAGATCGGCCCGACCCCGGTCTCGGGACCGGCGCCGGGCTGCAGCGGATGGCTGGGCAGGTGCGGCGCCAGGTGGGCGCGGACGGCGACCGGGCCGACGCCCGGCCCGCCCCCACCGTGCGGGATGCAGAACGTCTTGTGCAGGTTCAGGTGGGACACGTCGGCACCGAAGCGCCCGGGGCGGGCGAAGCCGACGAGGGCGTTGAGGTTGGCCCCGTCGACATAGACCTGCCCGCCGGCGTCGTGCACGGCCGCGCACACGTCGGCGATGTCCTCCTCGTACACCCCGTGGGTGGAGGGGAAGGTGATCATCAACGCGGCCACCCGGTCGCGGTGCTCGTCGAGCCTGGCGCGCAGGTCGTCGAGGTCCACGTTGCCCGCGGCGTCGGTCCTGACCACCACCACGCGCATGCCCGCCATCACGGCCGACGCGGCGTTGGTGCCGTGGGCGGAGGCCGGGATGAGGCACACGTCGCGCTCCCCCTGCCCCCGGGACCGGTGGTGGGCGCGAATCGCGAGCAGGCCCGCGAACTCGCCCTGGGAGCCGGCGTTGGGCTGCAGCGAGACGGCGTCGTACCCGGTGATCTCGGCGAGCGCCGCCGAGAGCTGGCCGAGCAGTTCGAGGTAGCCCGTCGCCTGCTCGGCGGGAGCGAAGGGGTGCAGGTCGGCGAACTCCGGCCAGCTGATCGGTTCCATCTCCGCGGTCGCGTTCAGCTTCATCGTGCACGAGCCCAACGGGATCATCGTGCGGTCGAGGGCGACGTCCTTGTCGGCGAGGCGGCGCAGGTATCGCAGCATCGCCGTCTCGGAGCGGTAGCTGGAGAAGACCGGGTGGGTGAGGAAGTCGCTGCGGCGACGCAAGGCCTCGGGCAGGGCGTCGGCGGTGACCTCGTCGAGCTCGGCGACCAGCCGGTCGGCGAGACCGAAGGCCTTCCACACCCCCGAGAGGTGCTCCTGGCGGGTGGTCTCGTCGGTGCTGATGCCGACCAGGTCGTCGTCGACGAGGCGCAGGTTGATGCCGAGGTCGCGGGCGGCGGCGACGACCTCGGCGGCCCGCCCGGGGACCCGGGCCTGCACCGTGTCGAAGAACGCGTCCGCGGTGACGTCGACCCCGCCGTCGCGCAGCCCCGCCGCGAGGACGGCCGCCATGCGGTGCACCCGGGTAGCGATCCGCCGCAGCCCCTCCGGGCCGTGGTAGACGGCGTACATGCTCGCCATCACCGCGAGCAGCACCTGCGCGGTGCAGATGTTGCTGGTCGCCTTCTCCCGGCGGATGTGCTGCTCGCGGGTCTGCAGGGCCAGCCGGTACGCCGGGGCGCCGTCGGCGTCGACGGACACGCCCACCAGCCGCCCGGGCAAAGAACGCTCGAGTCCGCTGCGCACGGCGAGGTAGCCGGCGTGCGGCCCACCGAAGCCCATGGGCACGCCGAAGCGCTGCGTCGTGCCGACGGCGACGTCGGCCCCGATCTCGCCCGGCGGGGTGAGCAGGGTCAGGGCGAGCAGGTCGGCGGCGACGGCCACCAGCGCGCCCCGCTCGTGCGCCGCCGCCACCACCGGGGCGAGGTCGCGGACGGCGCCGCTGGCGCCCGGATACTGCAGGAGCACCCCGAAGAAGTCGCCCGTGGGCAGCCGCAGCTCACCGGTGGCGGGGTCGGCGAGGTCGGCGACGACGACCGGCAGGCCGAGTGGCTCGGCGCGGGTGCGCACCACCGCGACGGTCTGCGGCAGGCAGTCGGCGTCGACGAGCAGCGCGGCGCCCTGGGGCGCCCGGGAGCTGCGCCGGCACAGCGTCATCGCCTCGGCGGCGGCGGTGGCCTCGTCGAGCAGGGAGGCGTTGGCCACCGGCAGCCCGGTGAGGTCGGCGACCATGGTCTGGAAGTTGAGCAGCGCCTCCAGCCGGCCCTGCGAGATCTCCGGCTGGTAGGGGGTGTACGCGGTGTACCAGGCCGGGTTCTCGAGGACGTTGCGCCGCAGCACCGGCGGGATGACCGTGCCGGCGTAGCCCAGGCCGATCATCGAGGTCAGGACCGTGTTGCGGGCCGCCAGCTCGCGCAGCTCGGCCAGCACGGCCGCCTCGCTGCGGCCCGCGGGCAGCCGCAGCCGCTCGGCGGCGCGGATCGCGTCGGGCACCGCCTCCTCTAGCAGGGCCTCGAGGGACTCGTAGCCCAGGCTCGCCAGCATCGCGGCCTGCTCCCCCTCGCGGGGGCCGATGTGGCGCTCGGTGAAGGGCACGCCGCCCTCGAGCTCGGCGAGGGTGGGCGGCAGCGGCTCGGTCAGCAGCTCGGTCATGGCGGGCGCCTCGAGAGGTAGACGTGGACCAGCAGGGACCGCGGCGTTCTCGACGCCGCTCCCCTCCCTGTCGACGGGGCGCACCCGCGTACGCCGACGCTCCAGAGTCGCCTGACCCGCACGGTCCGGGCGCCTGAGAGGTTCCGGGGAGTTGCCCCTTCGGCGCCCCCCGCTGGCCGCGAGGGGACTCTCCCGTGCGGGGTCTGCAGCGGCGCCGAGGCTACCAGCCGGGCCGCGCGGCGGCAGAGCGAGGCGTTGGCCGTCGCTCCGCTCAGCCGGCCTGGCGGGCCCGGCGACGCGCTGCCAGCTCGTCACTGGTGGCGGTCTCGGCCTCGGCGGCCTCGGGTCGCTCGCTGGGCAGGCTGGCGAGGCTGCCCTCGACCTCGCGCCACACCCGGCCCACGGCGATGCCGAACACGCCCTGGCCCCCCTGCACCAGGTCGATGACCTCGTCGGCGGAGGTGCACTCGTACACGCTCGCGCCGTCGCTCATCAGCGTGATGCGGGCCAGGTCGTCGATGCCGCGGTCACGCAGGTGCTGCACCGCGGTCCGGATGTTCTGCAGGGAGACGCCGGTGTCGAGGAGTCGCTTGACGATCTTGAGGACGAGGATGTCGCGGAAGCTGTAGAGCCGCTGGCTGCCCGAGCCGGAGGCGGGGCGGATGCTGGGCTCGACCAGCCCGGTGCGCGCCCAGTAGTCGAGCTGGCGGTAGGTGATGCCAGCGGCCGCGCAGGCCGTGGGACCCCGGTAGCCGTGCCCTTCCGGCAGGTCGGGCAGGTCGTCGTCGAACAGCAGCCCCTGCTGCCCCGCGTACGCCCCGGCGGCGGCGTGTCCCGCGTCGTCAGCACCGGCCGTGGCGCCGCCCGCGCCTGCCACCTTGCCCGTGTCACCCGTGCGCGTCACACCGGTCTCCGTTCTGCCCTGTCCTGGGGCCGACCCTCAACCGGTAGTGCACGGTTGGAGTTACAGGCGAGGCGTTCGGCACGCTACGGCTCCCGGCGGGCCCCGTCAACGACCGACACGGCGCGGGCCTCCGGCTCGCCGGGCGCCCCGGGTGCTAGCGCTCGGTGGCGCCGCCGAAGTCTTCGGGGGAGATCTGGTCGAGGAACTCGCGGAACTTCTCGACCTCGTCCTCCTCCTCGTCGGGAATGGCGATCCCGGCCTCGTCGAGGACCTCCTCCGCGCCGTAGATCGTCGTACCGGTGCGCAGGGCGAGAGCGATCGCGTCGGAGGGCCGGGCGCTGACCTCGGCGCCGCCGGAGAAGACGAGGTCGGCGTAGAAGACGCCCTCGCGCAGCGAGGTGATGCGTACCGCCGTCAGGCGCTGACCGAGCGCGTCGACGACGTCGCGGAGCAGGTCGTGGGTCAGGGGACGCGGTGGCACGACACCCTGCTGGGCGAAGGCGATCGCCGTCGCCTCGACCGCGCCGATCCAGATGGGCAGATAGCGGTCGCCGCCGAGCTCCTTGAGCAGCACGATCGGCTGGTTGGACGGCATCTCGACCCGGACGCCGACGACGTCGAGCTGATTCACGCCGGTCACCCTACTCCCGGCGAGGACGCCGGCGACCCGCCGTCAGCGCCGCAACGCCGCCTGCACCAGCATGGCGTGCAGGCGTACGCTGAGCGCGGCGAGGTCGGCGCTCACCTGCTCGGCCCGGGCCCGCGCGTCAGGGCTGCGCTGCCGCAGCAGGGGGGCGACGACCTGCTCGATGAGACCCACCTCGCGGTCGGCCGCGGCACGGAACGCGCGCAGGTGACGCGGCTCGATGCCGTAGCCGCTCATCTGCGCCGCGGTCTTCGCGACCTGCAGGGCCTCCCCGTCGTACGAGCCGCCGCTGCGGGCGCTCAGCAGACCGTAGGTCTCGAGCGAGTCGAGCAGCTCGCCGTCGATGCCGGCCCCCTGCAGGAGTTCCGGGCGCGAGAGGCGCAGCTCCGACGGCTCGCGCGCCGCGAACGCCGTCGGCCCGGGCACGTCATCGGGGACCGCCTGGACGGCGGGGACCTGGGGGCTGCAGGTCGGCAGCGCGGGCGGCTCGAGGCCGCGGTCGAGCGCGTCGAGGTGCTCGCGGATCACCCTCAGCGGCAGGTAGTGGTCGCGCTGCGCGGAGAGCACGTAGCGCAGCCGCTCCAGGTCCTCCGAGGAGAACTTGCGGTAGCCCGAGGGGCTGCGCTGGGGCTCGACCAGGCCCTCGGATTCGAGGAAGCGGATCTTGGAGATCGAGACGTCGGGGAAGTCGGGGCGCAGCGCGGCGAGCACCTCGCCGATGCTCATCGCGGTGCGGGCCGTCGCGGGATTCACCGCTCCCGCCGCGACCCGGTCTCGGGGCCGCGGGGCTGGCCCTGCTCGCTGGCGAGGTAGACCAGCCGGTACTTGCCGATCTGCACCTCGTCACCGCCGGTGAGGGTGACGGAGTCGATGCGCTCGCGGTTCACGTACGTGCCGTTCAGGCTGCCGACGTCGCGCACCGTGTAGCTCGAGCCCTTGCGCAGGAACTCCGCGTGGCGCCGGGAGACGGTGATGTCGTCGAGGAAGATGTCGCTCTCGGGATGCCGGCCCGCGGTCGTGATGTCCTCGTCGAGCAGGAAGCGGCTGCCGGAGTTGGGCCCGCGCTGGACCACCAGCAGCGCCGAGCCCGGCGCCAGCGCGTCCACGGCCGCCTGGTCGGCGACGGTGAGGGCGGAACCGCCGACGTCGCCGTCACCCTCGATGCCCTGCAGCGAGATCGTGGACGTGCTGTCACTGCCCCGACGCAGAGTGGTGCCGCAATTGCTGCAGAAGCGGCTGCCCTCGGCGTTGGCGTGCCCGCAGTTGGTGCAGAACGGCATGGCGTGCCTCCCGACGCGGCGGGCCGCGGCGCTGGTAGGAGAGAGGCGTCACCCTCGACCCGAAGTCGAGGTTGACAGCATCGGCAACCTAGTCGGCGCGCGACGGTTTCTCAACCATGACACCCGTCACATCGCGGGCGCCCGCCTGCTCGGGGGCCCCGACCGGAGCCTGCGATGCCTACTCGGTGCCGACGATCTGGGAGTAGGCCGAGGCGTCCAGCAGCGCGTCGAGCTGTCCGGGCTCGGCGGGGCGGATCTCCACCATCCAGCCCGCCCCGTACGGGTCGGAGTTGATCAGGTCAGGGGTGGTGTCGAGCTCCTCGTTGCGGGCCACGACGGTGCCGGTGACCGGGGCGTAGACGTCGCTGACGCTCTTGGTCGACTCGACCTCCCCCAGCGGCTGCCCTGCGCTCACCTCGGTGCCCGGGTCCGGCAGCGTCACGTAGACGATGTCGCCGAGGGACTCCTGGGCGTAGTCGGTGATGCCGACCCGCACGCCGGCTTCCTCCCCCCCGTCGGCCACCCACTCGTGCTGCTCGGTGTAGTGGCGGTCCTCGGGATACGCCGGAGCCATGCTCTGGTCCTTCCTTCCACCGGATCGGCCGGGCCGGGTCGCGCGCCGGCAGCTGCCCGCCGCGGGAGCCGGGCGAGCGTACTTACCGGTCGGCGACGCCCGCAAGGCGCTGCTCCCGGGCCCGGCCTCGGCGCCGAGCCGACCCTCGATGTCAGATCGAGCGTCCGGCACGGGCACGCGCCCGAGCAGCCTCATCGGCCGGCGCGCTGCACCACCGCGCTCCAGCGTTCCAGCAGCGCCTGCACGCCGGCGTCGTCGGGTGCCTCCGCCCAGACGTGGGTGACCGGGTCGCAGGGGTCCGGCAGCACGAGCGCCCAGCGCCCGTCCCGCTCGACCACGCGCACGCCGTCGGTGGGGTCGATGAGCAGGTCCCCGGCCTCCTCCACCACCGAGCGCATCACGGCGCCCTTGGCCGCCCACGACGTGGGCAGCGAGCGGCGCACGAGGTGCTGCTGGGGGATGCGGGCGTCGATGCCCGAGAGCGGCAGGCGGGTGCGGGCCACCAGCCCGGCCAGCCGCACGAAAGCGGCCACCCCGTCGAGCACGGCGCTGAACTCGGGCACCACGTACCCGCCGCGCCCGTCCCCGCCGAAGATCACTTCCTCCTGGCCCGCGGCGCCGGTCAGGTCACCGGGCGAGGTCGTCGTCCACGCGATGCCCCACCCCGTGGAAGCGGGCGACCTGCTCGACGAGCCGGGTAGTGGTGACCGGGACCGCCACCCGCCCCCGCCCCCGCTCGGCCGCGACCAGGTCGAGGACGACGAGGAGCGCACGGTCGTCGTCGACGACCCGGCCCAGGTCGTCGACGAGGTACATCCACTTGCCGGTCTTGTCGAAGCGCACGCCGAACGCCGCGCCCGAGGAGGCCACCAGCGCGCCGAGCCGCTCGAGGGCCTGGCGGCGCTCGTACGGCGTCTCGGTGGGAGAGCGCTCGTCGAACCCCACGTTGATCGCCAGCACGTCGGCCGGCATGCGGCCGAGCAGCGTCGGCAGCACGAGGGCGGCAGCGCCGCCGCCCGCGTCGACGACGATCTTGTACGCGGAGTCGCGGACCCCGGCGACGTCGACCCGCCGCAGCAGGTCGTCGGCGTACGTCTCGGCGACCCGGGGCGGGAAGTCCAGGTCGCCGATCTCCCCGGGGAACGCCCGGCGGTACTCCTGGCGGGTGAAGACCCGCTCGAGGCGGCGCTGGGCGGCCGGGGAGAGGTCGGCGCCCCCGGCGTCGAGGAAGAGGATGTCGACGCTGTCGGGGACCCCGGGCGTCGTCCGGATCAGGACCCCGCCGGCGCTGCCCGCGGCGGTCTCCAGGCGGGCGACGGGGGCGGGCACCACCTCGAGGTCGCGGACGTTGATGGCGCTGGAGGTCAGCGCGGCGATGACGGCGCGCTTGGTGGCCCGGGCCCCGCGGGACACGTCGCGGGCCGTGACCACCGTGCTGCCCTTGCGCAAGGTGGTGGCGAACGCGCCGGCCAGGCGGACGGCCAGCTCGGCGGTGATCTCGACGTTGATGACGCCGGACACGCCCCGAGGGCCGAAGAGGCTGCGCTGCCCCCGCGACTCGAAGATGACGCTGGTGTTCACCACCGCGCCCGGCCCGCCTCGACCGTCTTGAACGGGTAGATCTTCACCCCGGTCGAGATCAGCGCCTCCTCCTCGAGCACGCACTCGTCGCCGACGACGACGCCCTCGTCGATGCGTACGCCCCGCATGACGTCGCTGTTGCGGCCGACCACGCAGGCTCGCAACGAGCTCGACGGGCCGACGAAGACGTTGTCGTGCACGACCGCGCGGTGGAGGAAGGCATTGGCGCGCACGACGACGTTGCTCCCGATCACCGTGTGCTCGCGCAGCTCGGCTCCCGCCTCGACCTTGGCGTAGTCGCCGACGAAGACGGGGCCGCGCAGGACGGCGTCGGGGTCGACCTCGGCGCCCTCGCCGACCCAGATCCCGGGGGACACCTCGAAGCCGTCGATGTGCACGCCGACGCGGCGCTCGAGCACGTCGGCCTGCGCCTTGAGGTAGCTCTCGGAGGTGCCCACGTCCTCCCAGTAGCCCTCGGCGACATAGCCGTACACCGGCCTGCCCTCGGCGAGCAGGCGGGGAAAGACGTCGCCGGACCAGTCGACGATCTCGCCCGGGGCGACGTAGTCGAGCACCTCGGGCTCCAGCACGTAGATGCCGGTGTTCACGGTGTCGGAGAACACCTGCCCCCAGGTGGGCTTCTCGAGGAACCGCTGCACGCGACCGTCGTCGTCGGTGATCGTGATCCCGAACTCGAGCGGGTCGGGCACCCGGGTGAGGCACACGGTGACCAGCGCCGCCTTCTCCCGATGGAAGCGCACCAGGTCGGTGAGGTCGATGTCGGTGAGCGCGTCCCCGGAGATGACGAGGAAGGCGCCGTCGCGCAGCAGGCTCTCCGCGTTCTTCACGCTGCCGGCCGTACCGAGAGGAGTCTCCTCGGTCGCGTAGTGCAGGCTCATCCCCCAGTCCTCGCCGTCGCCGAAGTAGTTGCGCACCAACGAGGCGAGGAACTGGACGGTGACGACGGTCTCGCTGAACCCGTGCCGGCGCAGCAGCCCCAGCACGTGCTCGAGGAGAGGCTTGTTGACCACCGGCAGCAGGGGCTTGGGCATGCTCGCGGTCATCGGCCGCAGGCGGGTTCCCTCTCCCCCGGCCATGACGACGGCCTTCATCGGCTCCTCCTCAGGCGCCGGCGGGGTCGCCCGGGGGGTCGTTGCGCGCCGCGCCGACCAACCGGCCCGCCTGGACGACGTATAGCACCCCCGCCCAGAGGTAGAGCCCGGTGCCCCACCCGGCGAAGGCCCAGCCCAGGACCACGCTGACCGTCGCCACCGGACCCTCGCCCTCGCCGAGCAGCAGCAGCGGGAAGGAGTAGAGGAGGTTGAAGGTCGCCGCCTTGCCGAGGAAGTGCACCGGCAACGGCCCGTAGCCGTAGCCGCGCAGCACCACCAGGGCGACCGCGAGCACGACGTCGCGACCGACGAGCACCAGGGTCAGCTCCAGCGGCACGATGTCCCGCACGGTCAGGCCGACGAGGGTGGCCAGGACGTAGAGCCGGTCGGCGGCCGGGTCGAGCAGCTGCCCGACGCGGGAGAGCTGGTTGAACCGGCGGGCGAGCACGCCGTCGAGGTAGTCGGTGCTGCCCCCGACGACGACGATGCCGAGCGCCAGCGCATCGCGGCGGGTAAGGATGGCCCAGAGGAAGACGGGCACGCCCAGCAGCCGCAGCAGGCTCAGGGCGTTGGGGACCGTCCACACCCGCAGGGGGAGGTGGGCCGCGCCGGTTCCCGTCGCGATCGCTCCCATGATCGCGACCCTACCGGGGGAACGGGACGGGCGTCAGCCCTCGCCCCCGTCGGTCGCCGACGCGTCGTCGCTCATGGGAGCGGGCGCCTCCTCGGCCTCGGCGCGGGCGGCGTCGGCGAAGCCGAGCTCCTCGGCGGCCCGCTCACCCTTGACCGGCTGGTCGCTCGACTCGACGCCAGGGAGCTCGCTCATGGTGCCTCCAGAAGGTCACGGTCCGGCAGTGCTGGGACATTGCCCGGCCGCGCGTACTTCACGCCGCACTCCCCCGAGTTCACCCCGGCCGCCCGCGGGGCAGGAGGCCGGCATGCAGAACGACGGCACGCAGAACGACGGCACGCAGTCGGACCCGGCCCAGACCGGGGAGAACGTCTGCCCGGAGTGCGCGGGCACCGGAGAGACCAGCGGGAGCGCCTGCGCCACCTGCGGGGGCACCGGCACGGTCCTCGAGACCGTCGCCGACGCCTAGAAGTCCGCGGCGGTCAGGGCCGAGGCGACGTACGGGTCCACGACCGGCGGCCCGGGCGGCCGCCGAGCCCGGCGGCGCAGCGCGGGCAGAGGTGGCCCACCCGGTCGGCGGCACCTCCGGACTCGGGCAGGACGTCGGCCCAGCGCACGTGCGAGAAGCGGCGCAGCTGCGAGCGGCTCAGCGCCAGCCCGCACACCGTCGCGTTGGTGCCGGGAGTCCAGCCGTGCACGTCCCCCGCGGGCAGGCGCACGCCGTCCTCGTCGACCCACTCGCTGGAAGCCGCGACCGCGGCGGGAGTCGTCCTGCGTCCCGAGGTCATGCCAAGACCGCTTCCCCCCTTCGGCCCGGCCAGTCGCCCTACCAGTCCTCGTTGCCGCACGCCTCGCAGCGCGCGCCGGGCCGGTCGTTGAGCCGCCCGCAGGCGGGGCAGACCCGCTCCAGCCAGCAGACCGTCTCGCCCTCGTCGGCCCGGTCGCCCCGCACCGCGTCCTGGCCGCCGAACTCGCTCATGGCGTGACCCGGGCGAGGATCTCGCCGTTGAGGACGGCGAACCAGCCGTCGTCCTGTCGGGCCCAGTGCCGCCAGCCCTCGGCGAGATCGGCGAGCTCGTCGCGGGTGGCCAGCCCGCGCGCCAGCGCCTGCTCGGCCAGCGCGGAGCTCGTGACCCGCTCCGCCCACAGCCCGCCCCACCAGTCGCGTTCGTCGGCGCTCGCGTAGCACCACACGGAGGCCGAGCTGGTGAGCTCGCGCATCCCCGCGGCCAGGGCCCAGGAGCGCAGCCGCCGCCCGGCGTCCGGCTCGGCGCCGTTGCTGCGGGCGACCCGCTGGTAGAGCGCCAGCCACCGGTCCAGCCGCGGATCGGCGGGATACCAGGTCATCGCGGAGTAGTCGGCGTCGCGGACGGCGAGATGACCGCCCGGCCGGCACACCCGGCGCATCTCCTCCAGAGCCGTGACCGGCTCGGTGAGATGCTGCAGCACCTGGTGGGCGTGCACGACGTCGAAGCTGTCGTCCGGATAGGTCAACCGGTACGCGTCGCCGACCGCGAACGTCGCATTGTCGACCTCCTGGTCGGCAGCGAGCGTGCGCGCCTCCTGCAGGGGTCGCTCCTCCCGGTCGATCCCGATCACCTGTCCGGGGGCCACGAGACGCGCCAGATCGACGGTGATGGTGCCGGGCCCGCAGCCCACGTCGAGCAGGCGCTGCCCAGGCCGCAGGTGAGGCTGCAGGTAGCCAGCGGAGTTCACCGCGGTCCGCCAGCGGTGCGCGCGCAGCACGCTGTCGGCGTGGCCGTGGGTGTAGGTGTCAGCCGGAATGCGCACCCCGACATCCTGGCGCGCCGCCCGAGGATCGCGCGCTGCCTGTGCTGACCCCCGCGCCGCCGACGGCGTCAGCCGCGACGGGTCGTACGCGTCTGGACCGAGGCCCGGGGAAGACGGCCGGGGCGCCCGGTGACGCTCCAGGTGACCGTCATGCCCGGGAGCTTGAGGCTCGCCGAGGAGCGCGTCGAGCTGCGGCCCGAGGAGCTGGTGGAGGTGGAGGCGGACGTCCGCCAGGTGCCCGCCTTGCGTGCGCGTGCCATTCCCGGTCCTTTCGTTCGCCGACGCCTTGGTTGTACCCGACGTAGGTCTACCCGCCGGGCGAGGAGCCCCCTCCTGACCGTACGGGCAGTTCTGCCGGGAGCTCCTCGCACCTATGTTGCCGCTTGACACGCCGCCCCGAGCGCTGGACCCACCACGAGGAGGCGCCTGTGACCGCCGTCGAGGAGCGACCCGCGACCACCAGCCGCGCCACCCCGACCGGCACCATCCACATCGTCGACCCGTCGCCGCTGAACTGGCTGTTCATCACCTGGAACACGATGGAGGAGCCGGTCCGCACCGACCAGGACGGCCGGATCGTGCACGCGCTGGCGGAGTCGTCCAGGTGGATCGACGAGCGCACCCTGGAGCTGCGCCTGCGTAGCGGCGTGCAGTTCCAGGACGGGGAACGCTTCACCGCGCACAACATCAAGCAGCACTTCGACGAGATGCAGCGCTGGCCCGCGCCGCACCCGCCGGGCACCTGGCTCAACTTCCCGCCCGAGTCGGTCGCCGAGGTCGCCGACGACAACACCATCCGCTTCCACCTCCCGGAGCCTGACGCCCTGGCCCCGACGAAGTTCAGCGGCTTCCACATCGCGAGCAGCGCCTTCTGGGGACCCAACGGGCCAGGATTCGGCTACAAGAAGTTCGGCTCCGCGACGGCCACTGGTGAGTGATCGACGAGGCCGGCCCCTGGGGCACCGGGCCGTTCACCCTGGTCCAGGGTGCATCGTCGATCACCACCCGCAGCGCCATCATGTCCGGCGACCCGTTCGCCTGCTCCTGGCTGATCGAGAGCGAGCAGCGTGACGCCACCGTCGTCCTCGAGGCCAATCCGACGCACCGGAACACCGGACGGGGCCCGCGCGTGCAGCGGGCGGTGTTCCGCAACGACCTGACCCCGGACCGGGCCCTGGAGCTCTGCCTCACCATCGACGGCGAGGTGGACATCGTCACCGAGGTCTCCCCCGCCGACGCCGCGCGGGTGCAGGCCTCCACGCACGCCAAGCTCGTCGCCGCCGACGCCAACCGCGTGCTCCTCGGCATCGTCAACCGCGCTCCGCGCGACGTGCCGCTCGATGACGCGGACGTGCGCCGCGCGCTGAACTACGCGGTCGATCGGCGACGGGTCGTCGAGGAGGGGTTCGCCGGGCACGCCACGGCGCTCTCGGCGCTGACCCCACCGTGGTGCAGCGGCTTCCCGGCAAACGCCGAGCCCTATCCGTACGACCCGGCGCAGGCCCGTGCCCTGCTAGGGGACCGGTGGCCGTCCGAACGGGCGCTGCGCCTCGCCACCCCGGAGGCGTTCGCCGGCATCGCCCAGCTCGTCGCGGGCGACGTGCGCGCCGCGCTCGGCATCCCGGTCGAGGTGATGGTGGTCCCCGAAGCCGCGATGCCCGCCGGGGCACGGGCGCTGGTGGAGGGCAAGCTCGCGCTGCCGTGGGACGTGCTGCTGTTCGGCTGGTTCGACCTGTCCTCCGAGGCGCCTCCGGCGGCGGTGCACCGCGAGTTCTTCGGTCGGGACGGCGCCTTTCGGGCGGGTCCGGAGCTGCCGGAATTCAACCGGCTCTTCGACGACATGCGGGTGCAGCTCGACGGGAAGCGGCTGGTGGAGGTCGCCGAGCGCATCGACCGACACGTCCGCGACGAGGCGCTCGCGCTCTTCCTGTGCGCCCCGCAGGCGCTCTACGCGGTCAACAACTCGGTCGACTTCGGGCCGTACCGCACCACCTTCGAGATCGCGGAGGTGACCGTCGCCGAGGACCACTGGTCGCGTACGGCTGGAGGTGGCTCCGCCACGCCCACCGGCACGGGTGACGGTTCCGCCGTCACGGACGGAGCGGCGATGGGCGGCACCGCCGGCTACGGAGCAGGCGCGGAGACCGCCGGTGACGCGGCCCAGGCCAAGCCGGGCTTCTCGGGTGCCGCCGGCAACGCCTGCTGAGGCGACGACGAAGAGCCGGCCCCTCCTGCACCGGAGGGGCCGGCTCCGAGCCGCGGATCTCGTGGGCGGGACGACAGGATCTGAACCTCCGGCCCTTGACCCCCAGACCTGAGCGGGCCGTACAGGCGAGTCCACCAACGTACCTTTCCGCAGGTCAGCGGCTCGAGCGGTGGCAGTCGAACGACCCGAACGGAGCGTCGAACCAATCAACCCAGGCTGCGGTCTCCCGCTCGACCTGCGCCCCGCCGCACCCTCAGGGGGCATCGCCCGGCCCAGGCGGTGCCCGAAGGACCGCTGATTCCGGCGCCGGCGTGGGAGCCGCCGCCAGCCGCGGTGGGCGTGCTGGCCAGCGGCTGACCGGCCCGACCAGGGTGATGAGGCTGGGCACCAGCAGCAGGCGGACGGCGAAGACGTCGAGGAGCAGCCCGCACGCCTGCGGCCACGACATGCACGTGGCGTGCCTGACCGGCGCCGCGCAGCTGCTCGCCGAGGGCAAGCAGCACTTGACAGGAACCCTGATCGCGCTCTTCCAGCCGGCGGAGGAGGTCGGCAACGGCGCCCGGGGCATGGTCGAGGCCGGGCTCGCAGACCTGATCTCCACCCCGCACGTGGCTTTGGCCCAGCACGTGTTGCCGGGGCGCGCCGGGCAGGTGGCCACGCACGCCGATGCGCATGCTGTCCGCGGCGGGCAGCATGCGCATCACCGTGCACGGCCGCGGCGCGCACGGCTCGTGGGCCTGTCAGACCTCTTGTGTGAGTGCGTGATCTGAACCAGAGCCGCGGTGGGCGGCTCGGGAGGGACACGCGATGACGGACATGCTGAACAACGGCGAGGACACTGGGCTGGTGGGCCGGCCTCGACGGGACGCGGGCGAGCCGCGGCTGGTCGATGAGGCTCTCGCCGAGCAGCTGGTGGAGCGGGCCCGCGCGGAGGGGGTGGAGCTGCTCGGAGACCACGGGCTGCTGCGGGCGATGACCAAGGCGGTGCTGG
>JALYMT010000327.1 GCA_030773555.1 Actinomycetota bacterium
CACCTGCGCGGGAGTCAGGTCGAGGTGCTCGAGGACGGTGAAGCGCCCCGGGCGGGTCTCGGGGGCGTGCACGACGGCCGCGCTGAACTCCTCGAGATCCAGCCCGATCTCGCTCGGTACGGTGGGCAACCCGTGGCGGCGCAGGAACGCGACGAACTGCTCCGCGCGGGCGGTGTCCTGGCGCAGGAAGTAGGCGAAGGCGGCGCCCATGCCCACCTGCTCGCCGTGGGAGGCGGACTTGGCGGGAAAAAGCATGTCGATCGCGTGCGAGATCTCGTGGCAGGCCCCGCTGCACGGCCGGCTGGTGCCCGAGACCGCCATCGCCAGGCCGGACAGGATGAGCGCCTCGGCGAGCGCGACGAGGAAGTCGTCGGACTCCAGGCCGTCGCTGCGGTTGAGCACCGCCTCGGCGGCGGTGCGGGCCAGGGTCACGGCGAGGCCGTCGACCCCCTCCCCGGTCACGTCTCGGCTGAGCTCCCAGTCGGCGATGGCCGACAGGTTGCTGATCGCGTCGCCGAGACCGGCGGAGACGAAGCGGGTGGGCGCCTGGCGTACGAGGTCGAGGTCGACGACGACGGCGATCGGCAGCGGCACGCCAAACGAGCCGCGGTGACCGTCGCTGTCGAGGATGCTGACCGGCGAGGCGATGCCGTCGTGGGCGAGGTTCGTCGCGACGGCCACCATCGGCAGGCCGAGGCGCGCGGCGGCGTACTTCGTGGTGTCGAGCACCCGGCCACCGCCGATGCCGACGACCGCGTCGTAGGAGGTGCGCCGGATCGAGTCGGCCAGCGAGGTGGCGCTGTCGATGGTCGCCCCGCCGACCGGGAAGAGGTCGGCAGCACCCATCCGCAGCGACAGGGAGTCGACAACGTCCTGCGCGGACCCGCCGTAAGCGACCGCGACGCGCCCGGAGGTGGAGATGCGCTGGTCGGCGAGCAGGTCGGGCAGGTCCTTGATCGCGGCTCGGCGGACGTCGATGACCAGCGGCGTGGGCACCATGCGGGCTAGTAGCGGCATGCGATCTCCCGGGCGCGGGTCAGGTCGACATGGTCGTCGACCTCGGTCCACTCCAGGGCGCCGATCGAGCAGACGCCGATGCGCCCGCCGCGGTCGACGTACTCCTGGTAGCCGTCCTCGTAGTACAGGTTCGGGTCGCGCTGCCACGTCGCCTCGAGGGCCTCCGTGAGGGGCGCGGCCGCTTCGGGCTCGATCAGGGTGAGCCCGATGTACTCCCCCACCGCGCCGGCCGGGTCCATGAGCTTGGTGATCCGCGCCATCAGGCCCTCCGGCGAGAGCGCGACCTTCATCTCCTCCTCGGCGAGGTGCCCGACGTCGTCGACGGCCAGGAGGAGATGGGGACGGTCGGCGCGCCCGGCCTGCTCGGCCTGCGCGGTCAGCAGCCGCTCCTGCACCTTGACCGGGTGCACGGTGTCGCCGTTGGCGAGCAGCACGCCCGCGCGCAGGTGCTCGCGCGCGCACCACAGGGAGTACGCGTTGTTCCAGATCTCGGCCTTGTCGTTGTGCACCAGCTCCAGGCGCACGCCGTGGCGGCGCTCCAGCTCGGCGCGGCGCTCGTGCACGGCTTCGGCGCGGTAGCCCACAACCACCACGACGTCGGTCAGGCCGACGGCGGCGTAGTTGCGCAGCGCGATGTCGAGGATCGTGGTCTTCCCATCGACCGGCACCAGGGCCTTGGGCAGGGTGTCGCTGTAGGGACGCAATCGCCGACCCGCTCCCGCGGCGAGCACCAGCCCGATCATGCGATTCCCTTCTGCTGCTGCCTGCCGAGATAGCGCCGCCAGCTCGCGAGGCTCTCCCCGACGAACAGACCGCCCAACGTCACCGCCGAGGCCCGCAGCCCGCCGCGCAGGGCGCGGGGCCCCGCCGAGGCCAGGGCCGCCATAGCCAGGGTGCGCCCGTCGAAGCCGCCACCGGCCAGGACGAGGAGGTCCCCGGGAGGCCGCCCCTGGGAACGCACCCGATAGACGGTGTCGTAATGATGCCAGACGAGCGCCGCGAGCAGCCCGTACGCCGCGGGCAGGGCCTCGGGGGCCAGCGCGGCGGCCGCGGCCAGCACGACGGTGTACTCGGCCCCGTGCAGCGCGGGCGGCACGGGCCAGCCCTGCTGGGCGGGCAGCGGGGCGGCCCCGCCGAGGCCGGCGAGCAGCACGAACGCCGCGCTGCCGGCGGCCAGCGGGGCGGGCG
>JALYMT010000328.1 GCA_030773555.1 Actinomycetota bacterium
CATCAGCGGCGTCGGCGTAGCGACCGTCGCCTCCGGACCCGGACGGTTCGCCGGTGACCGGGCCGCGGACGCCAGCCGGGCGTACTCGCGCCGGCTCCGCTCGGCCAGCACCGCCGACAGGTAGTCCACCGGCGGGACCCCCGGCGGTGGCGGTGGGAAGACGGCGGCGGCCACGGCGTCAGCCAGCTCGCGCCCCATCCGCTCGCGGGCCTCGGGGGCGAGCTGCGGCAGCCGCGCGAGGTACTGGCGGGTGGCCAGCGCCAGGGGATCGGGTAGCCGGGAGAGCTGGAGGTCGGCGGCCCAGCCGGCGAGCGCGGCCGGCATCGCCACCGGCGCGACGACGGGAGCGGGCATGCGCTCGCGCACCACGGCGGTGCCGGCGAGCAGGTCACCGAGCCGCTTGCCCTGCGTGGAGACCAGCGAGGCGACCAGGGCGACGATCCCGCTGGTCGCCCACAGCTCGACGACGCCGACGAGGCCGCGCATCAGCGCCTGCCGGAAGCGGATGGGCCCGCCGTCGTCGCGGACGACCCGCAGTCCCAGGGCCATCTTGCCGGGGGTGCGACCGCGGGTGAGGGTCTCGAAGCCGACGGGATAGCCGAGGATCACGAGCACGACCAGCACGAGGCTCAGCGCCGCGGCGAGCGCCTCGTCCACCGCGCTGGCCGCGCCGGCCACGACGAGCAGGCCGACGGTCAAGGCGGCGACCTGCACGACGACGTCGAGCGCGAGGGCCAGCAGGCGGCTGGCCAGCCTGGCCAGGCGCAGCTCGAGCACCACGGCCTCGCCGGTCACCAGCTGCGCCACGCGTCGCTCCTCGTCGGGGTCGCTCCTTCCGGGCCCCGGCCGCACCGGGCCCCGTTAGTTAGTGTGCCCGTGCCGCGCTCGCCGGGAGGGAAATTCGCCGTGGACCTCGACGCCTACGTCGCCGTGCACCGGGGCGAGTGGGCGCGGCTGGCGGAGCTCGTGGGGCGCAGCGGGCTCAGCGGCGCCGAGGCCGACGAGCTGGTCACGCTCTACGCCCGGGTGGGGACGCACCTGTCGGTGGTCCGCTCGGCCTCGCCCGACCCGGCCCTGGTGGGCGAGCTGTCCACCCTGGTGACCCGGGCCCGGGCGGCGCTGACCGGCACCTCCGCCCCCGCCTACCGGCAGCTCGGCCGCTTCTTCCTCGTCGGCTTCCCCGCGGCGCTCTACCGGACGTTGCCGTGGTGGGGCGGCACCGGCCTGGCCTTCAGCCTGGTCGTCCTGGTCGTGGGCCGCTGGGTGGCCGCCAGCCCCGACGTGCAAGCCGCCATCGCGGCGCCGGAGGAGGTCCGGCGGCTCGTGGACGTGGAGTTCGAGGCGTACTACTCCTCGAATCCGGCGGGCTCGTTCGCGGCCCAGGTGTGGACCAACAACGCCTGGGTGGCGGCGCTGTGCATCGGGGCGGGCGTGCTGATCGTCCCGGTGCTATGGGTGCTCCTGCAGAACGCCGCGAACCTGGGCATCGCCGCGGGCCTGATGGCCGCGCACGACCGCCTCGGGCTGTTCTTCGGGCTCATCACCCCGCACGGGCTGCTCGAGCTGACGGCGGTCTTCGTCGCCGCCGGGGCGGGTCTGCGGCTGGGCTGGTCCTGGATCGACCCCGGGCCGCGCATCCGGGCCGGCGCCCTGGCCGAGGAGGGGCGCGCGGCGGCCGGCCTCGCGGTCGGCCTGGTCGTCGTGCTGCTGGTGTCCGGGCTGATCGAGGCGTTCGTCACCCCGTCGCCGCTGCCCACCTGGGCGCGCGTCGGCGTCGGCGCGCTCGCCGAGGGGGGCTTCCTCGCGTACGTGCTGGTACTGGGCCGGCGGGCGGTGCGCGCCGGGGAGATCGGCGACCTGATCGCGGCCGAGCGGGGCGACGTGCTGTCGACCGTGGGCTGAGGCGACGAGCAGCCCGCGGGCGTCACAGCCGGCCGGCGGCCTTGAGCGCGAGATAGCGGTCGGCGAGCGCGGGGGCGAGCTGCTCGGGCGACTCGTCGACGACGTCCACGCCGCGGCGCAGCAGCAGCTCGTGCACGGC
>JALYMT010000329.1 GCA_030773555.1 Actinomycetota bacterium
CGGCCGGCCCGGGCGCAGCGTCGACTGACGCGGCGGCGGCGGCGAGCAGGGCGGGGCCGACGACCAGGGCGAGCAGGGCGGGCAGAGCGCGCAGGCCAGGACGGGCGGGCAGGGCGGGCAGGCGCACCCGTCGACCGGGACGTCACTCATCGTAGCAACGAGTTCGCGTAGCGCGACAGGCGGCCCGAGTAAAGTCCCGCTCAAGGCAGGGGCTGGCGGAAGGCTCGCGCGAGCAACGACGCGCCACGTTTTTCGCCCGTGCGGGCTAAAGGGTCCGGCGGTCCGCTCCGAGGCACCTCTACGTCGGTCGCGGGAGTCGCCGAACTCCGCAGCGAGGGGGGACGTCAGCGGTCCACGAAGAGTGACTCTAGGATTGCGCTGCGTGTATGTCGGCATCGCCATCTGGCCCAGCGGCGAGTGCGCCTCTCCCGGCGCTCGCCTCGATCGAGCATCCGAACCGCCATCCCCGTACTGACCACCAGGTCGTGCGCAGCGGGCGCGTGGGGGAGCGCGCCACCGCGGCGCAACATGTCGGAGGGAGCTTGCCATGGGCGAGGTCTACCTGCTGGACGCGATGCACGAGGACCTCGGCTGGCAGGAGCGCGCGCTGTGCGCCCAGACCGACCCCGAAGCCTTCTTTCCCGAGAAGGGCGGCTCGACCCGGGAGGCGAAGCAGGTGTGCCTGTCCTGCGACGTGCGCTCCCAGTGCCTGGAGTACGCCCTGTCCAACGACGAGCGGTTCGGCATCTGGGGCGGGCTCTCCGAGCGGGAGCGCCGTCGGCTGAAGAAGCGCGCGGTCTGACGGCCACGCCACCTCGGGTGCCGTCCGTACGACTGCCGACCAGCGCGTACGACCGTGGCAGGGACCGTGGCAGGGACCGTGGCGAGAGCAGCGAGCGTGGCGAGCCGATCAGCCCTCGTCGTCCCCCGGCTCCACGTAGCGGGGATCGACCATGCCCGGCTCGACTCCCAGCAGGTCGGCGACCTGCTCCACGACCACGTCGTGGACGAGCTCACCGAGCTCCCGCGCGTCCAGCGCGCGGGTCTCGACCGGTCGGCGATAGACGACGACGCGGGCCGGCCGCGCCCCCGAGCGCCGCAGCACCCGTCCCAGCGGTACCGGGTCGTCGCCCGCGGGCGAGTCGACCAGGGGGACGTCCTCGACCGCGAACTCCACCCCCCGCAGGGAGTCGGCCCAGCGCTTCTCCAGCTGCTCGATCGCGTCGCGCACCAGGTCGTCGAAGCGCTCCGCCCGGGTTCGGCTCAGCGGCACCTGCGGCGGGCTGAGGGGCCCGCGCAGGCCGCGCCCGTGCCGGTCGCGATGGCGGTTCCGGCGGGTGCGGGCCACCGGAGCAGCCTAGCCGTGAGCTCCGGCCCTGACCGGGCACCGACACCGGCACCCGACCGGGCACCGACACGGGCACCGGCGGCCCCGCGGCGACACGGCCACCCGCGGCGGCTCGGCCGCGACGCGGTCGCCTCCGGGTCGGTAGGTTCCTCCCCGTGAGGCCTGCCCGTCGCTGCTCGCGGGCGGCGTGCGGCCGGCCCGCCGTCGCCACGCTCACCTACGTGTACGCCGACTCGATGGCGGTCCTCGGGCCGCTCGCCGCCCACGCCGAGCCGCACTGCTACGACCTGTGCGCCGAGCACTCCGAGCGGCTCACGGCGCCCAAGGGGTGGGACGTCGTGCGCCTGGCGCCCGACCCGGCACCGAGCGGGCCCACCAGCGACGATCTCGAGGCCCTCGCCAAAGCCGTGCGCGAGGCGGCTCGGCCCCCGGGGCCCGACCGGGGTGCCGACGAGGACGAGCACGAACCCGGGCTGGTGGCCCGCCGCGGTCATCTGCGCATGCTGCGCTTCCCCAACCCCTGAACCGGGCGGTCCCAGCGCCGCCACCCCGTCGCCCGTTCGGGTGCTCAAGTCCGCCGGTCCCCTGCCGATGATGCGACGACGCCGAGCCCTCCGCCGGCGGACGCAGGCAGGCAGGCAGGAAGGCTCCCACCGTGGCGCGCACCGGCAAGAAGGCGACGTCGACTCCCTGCGAGCCGGAGTCGCTCGGCTCGCTCACCCAACCCAGCGGCCAGGTGGGCAGGGCGACCTGCCGGGCCTGCGGCAGCGACCGGGTGACCCGGATCGCGATGAGCCTCAGCGACGGCTCGCCCGTGGAGTTCTCCTCCTGCCACACCTGCGAGGTCCGCAGCTGGACCGAGGCCGGCGCCGACGCGGGCGCGGGGTCGGAGATCAGCGTGAGCTCAGTGATCGACCGCACCCGCAAGCGCGGCTGACCGGCCCGAAGTACGCTCGCGAGGCCACTTCGCGAGCCGACTACCGCCTCGCGAGCCCCCGGAGCCCGCGGAGCCCGCCAGGATGCCTTCCCATGACGTGCCCCGACGGAACTCCCCCCGGCGGGACCTGTCGCGCCTCATCAAGGCCTACGACGTACGCGGGCTGGTGCCCGACGAGCTCGACGAGGAGCTGGCGCAGGGCGTGGGCGCCGCCCTCGTCACGTTGACCGGGGCGCGGCGAGTGGTCGTCGGGCGCGACATGCGGCCCTCCTCGCCGGCGCTGGCCGCGGCGCTCGCCGACGGTGCCAGCGCGGCCGGAGCCGACGTGGTCGACATCGGCCTGGCCGCCACCGACCAGCTCTACTTCGCCAGCGGCTGGCTCGACTGCCCAGGTGCGATGATCACCGCGAGCCACAATCCCGCCCGCTACAACGGGATCAAGCTGTGCCGGGCGGGAGCGGCGCCGGTGGGGCAGGACACCGGCCTGCGCGAGGTGCGCCGCCTGCTCGAGGAGGGCCTGCCCGCACCGGCCGCCAGCCCGGGCGCACAGACGTCGCGCGACGTGCTCCCCGACTACGTCGCGCACCTGCTCTCCCTGGTCGACCTCGCCGACGCCCGCCCGCTCACGGTCGTCGTTGACGCCGGCAACGGCATGGCGGGGCACACCGTGCCCGCGGTCTTCGACGCGCTGACCCAGAAGGTCCCCTTCCGGCTGGTCCCGCTCTACTTCGAGCTCGAAGGCACCTTCCCGCACCACGAGGCGAATCCGCTGGAGCCGGCGAACCTGCGCGACCTGCGGGCCCGCGTCCGCGCCGAGGGCGCCGACCTCGGGTTCGCGTTCGACGGGGACGCCGACCGGTGCTTCGCGGTGGACGAGCGCGGCGAGATCGTGTCACCGTCGGTGACGACCGCGCTGATCGCCGCCCGCGAGCTGGCCAAGGAGCCCGGTGCCACAGTGATCCACAACCTGATCACTTCGCGAGCCGTGCCCGAGATCGTGCGCGAGCACGGGGGAGTGCCGGTGCGCACCCGGGTCGGCCACAGCTTCATCAAGGAGAAGATGGCCGAGACGGGGGCGGTGTTCGGCGGCGAACACTCGGCGCACTTCTACTTCCGCGACTTCTGGGGCGCCGACACGGGCATGCTCGCCGCGCTGCACACCCTCGCCGCGTGCGCGGAGACCCCGAAGGGGACGACCCTGTCGGCTCTGCTCGCCCAGTACACCCGCTACGTCGCCTCGGGGGAGCTGAACAGCACGGTGGCCGATCCTGCGGCGGCCGCCGAGCGGGTCCGGCGCGCCTTCGAGGGACGCGAGGGCGCCCGCGTCGACGTCCTCGACGGGCTGACCATCGACGCGCCCGACTGGTGGTTCAATCTCCGGCCCTCCAACACCGAGCCCCTGCTGCGCCTCAACGTCGAGGCCGTCGACCGGGTCACGATGGAGCGGGTGCGTGACGACGTGCTCGCCCTGGTCCGCGAGGCGCCGGTGGTGACGCGATGAACCTCGCGCCCGGGCTCCTCGAGATCCTCGCCTGTCCGCACTGCCGCTCCCCGCTGCGCGCGGACGAGGCGGCCGACGAGCTGGTCTGCACCAACGCGGCCTGCGGCCTCCGCTATCCCGTCCGCGACGACATCCCGGTGCTGCTCGTCGACGAGGCCCGCCGCCCCGACAGCGGGGACGCCGGAAGCGGGCCCCGGTGAACGCGCTCGCCGACGAGGCGATCCTCGACGACACCCAGGCGCTGGCCGCCGCCGACCCGGGGGGCCTGCTCCGTACGCTCGCCGGCGCCGGCGCGCAGGTGCGCGCCGCGCAGACCTTCGCCGAGGAGGCAGGCGTCCACCGCCTCGCCGACGACGGCCGCCCCCGCGCCATCCTCCTCGCCGGCGTGGGCGGCTCGGGCTCGGCCGGTGACCTGCTGCAGGCGGTCCTGGGTGTCGCGGCCCCGGTGCCGATCGTGCTCGCGCGCGGCTCGATCCTGCCCGGCTGGGTGGGCCCCACCGACCTGGTCCTGGCCGTCTCCTGCTCCGGTACGACCGAGGAGACCCTTGCCGTCGTCGACGAGGCCGGTCGGCGAGGAGCGCGCCTGCTGACTGTCGGCGCCCCCCGCTCGCCGCTCGCGGCACGGGCCGACTGGACCCGCGCCGTGCACGTCCCCGTCAACGCGGGCGCGGCACCGCCGCGTACGCAGCTGTGGGCCCTGGCCGTGCCGCTCGTGCTGGCGACCGAGGCGCTGGGGTTGCTGAACTCGCCGCCCGGCGCACTGGCCGCGACCGCCGACCGGCTCGACCGCCTCGCCGAGCGCTGCGCCCCGGGACGCGAGCGCTTCGAGAACCCGGCCAAGATCCTCGCCACCGAGCTGCTCGACACGCTGCCGCTGGTGTGGGGCAGCGGCGACGCCGGCGCCGCGGCCGCGGCCCGGCTGGCCACGCAGCTGCAGGAGAACGCGAAGCTGCCCGCACTGGCGGGGGTGCTGCCGGAGGCCGGCCACAACCAGGTCGTCGCGTTCGACGGCCCCTTCGCCGGCGCGGGTTCCGGAAGCTCGGGGAGCTCCGGGAGCGGCTCCCTCGACGACTTCTTCCGCGACCGCGTGGACGAACCCATCGGGCCGCGGCTGCGCCTAGTGCTGCTGCGCGACGAGGTGGAGCACCCCCTCGTACGCGCGCGGGCCGCGGTGGTGCCGGCGGTGGCCGGCGCCCGCGACGTGCCGGTGAGCCTGCTCCGCGCCGAGGGCGCCTCGACGCTCGAGCGGGCCGCGTCGTTGATCGGAATCGGGGACTTCGCCAGCGTCTACGTTGCCCTCGCCTCGGGCATCGATCCCCTGCCGATCGCACCCATCGCCGAATTGAAGGAGCGCAGCGCCGGATGAGCACTGAGGGGAGCACCCGAGCGGTCGTCGCCGCCCTGCTGGCCAACCTGGGCATCGCGATCAGCAAGTTCGTCGGCTTCGGGATCACCGGGTCGTCGTCGATGCTGGCCGAGGCCGGCCACTCGGTCGCCGACAGCGGCAACCAGGCCCTGCTGCTACTGGGCGGCAAGCGCTCCCGGCGCCGCGCGACCCCCGAGCACCCCTTCGGCTACGGCCGCGAGCGCTACATCTACTCGTTCATCGTTGCCATCATCCTGTTCAGCCTCGGCGGGCTGTTCGCGCTCTACGAGGGCTACCACAAGATCGAGGAGGTGCGGGCGGGCCACGGCGAGCTGACCGCGCCGTTGGTCGCCCTCGGCATCCTCGGGGTCGCGATCGTGCTGGAGAGCCTGTCGTTCCGCACCGCCATCCACGAGTCCAACCGAGTCCGCGGCGACCGGTCGTGGTGGCAGTTCATCCGCCGCTCCAAGGTCCCTGAGCTGCCGGTGGTGCTGCTCGAGGACCTCGGCGCGCTCGTCGGCCTGATCCTGGCCGCCCTGGGGGTCGGCCTCGCCATGCTCACCCACAACCCGATCTGGGACGCCGTCGGCACGCTGTCGATCGGCGTGCTCCTGGTGATCATCGCGGTGATCCTGGCGTTCGAGACCAAGAGCCTGGTGGTCGGCGAGGGCGCCGACCCCGAGGACCTGGCCCGCATCGAGCAGGCGCTGACCGCCGACCCGGCGGTCCAGCGGATCATCCACATGCGCACCCTCTACCTCGGCCCCGAGGAGCTGCTCGTCGCCGCCAAGATCGCCGTCGCGCAGGGCGCCCAGGCCGACGACATCGCCCGGGCGATCAACGAGGCGGAAGCCCGGGTGCGGGCCGCCGTGCCCGTCGCCCGGATGATCTACCTGGAGCCCGACATCTTCCGCACGGAGCGGGCCGGGGCACACGCACTGCCCCTCTAGCCGGACGTCCCCTCCAGCCGGATGTTTCAGGCCGCCGGTCGGTAGCCTGGTTCGGACGTCCTGGTCCGGCCGTCTCCCACCCCTCCCGGAGGGCTCCCGCATGCGCCCCACGCTGTCCGCCGACGACTACCGCATCGCCGACCTCTCCCTCGCCGCGTTCGGACGCCGGGAGATCGAGATCGCCGAGCACGAGATGCCCGGGCTGATGGCCATGCGCGCCCGCCACGCCGGGGAGCAGCCGCTGCGCGGCGCCCGCGTCGCCGGCTCCCTGCACATGACCGTGCAGACAGCCGTGCTCATCGAGACCCTGGTCGCGCTGGGCGCCGAGGTGCGCTGGGCCAGCTGCAACATCTTCTCCACCCAGGACCACGCGGCCGCTGCGGTCGCAGTCGGGCCCCAGGGCAGCCCGGAAGAGCCGCGCGGCGTACCCGTCTTCGCCTGGAAGGGGGAGACGCTCGAGGAGTACTGGGAGTGCATCGAGCGCATCCTCGCCTGGCCGACCGGGCCCGGCGGCGAGGCCGGACCGAACATGATCCTCGACGACGGTGGCGACGCGACCCTGCTCGTCCACAAGGGCGTCGAGTACGAGAAGGCCGGCGCGGTGCCCGACCCGGGCAGCGTCGACAACGAGGAGCTCCAGGTCATCCTCCGCCGGCTGCAGCTCTCGCTCGAGGCCGACCCGACCCACTGGACCGGCATCGCCGGCGGCATCAAGGGGGTCACCGAGGAGACGACGACCGGGGTGCACCGCCTCTACGAGATGGAGCGCGCGGGCAGCCTGCTCTTCCCCGCGATCAACGTCAACGACTCGGTCACCAAGTCGAAGTTCGACAACAAGTACGGCTGCCGCCACTCGGTGCTCGACGGGCTCAACCGGGCCGTCGACGTGATGATCGGCGGCAAGACGGTCGTGGTCTGCGGCTACGGCGACGTCGGCAAGGGCTGCGCCGAGGCGCTGCGTGGGCAGGGCGGCCGGGTGGTCGTCACCGAGATCGACCCGATCAACGCGCTGCAGGCGGCCATGGACGGCTACGCCGTGCGCACGCTCGACGACGTGGTCGAGACCGCCGACATCGTCATCACCGCGACCGGGAACCGGGACATCATCCGCGCGCAGGACATGGCCCGGATGAAGCACCAGGCGATCGTGGCCAACATCGGGCACTTCGACAACGAGATCGACATGGCCGGGCTTGCCCGGGTGCCCGGCATCCAGCGCGTGACCATCAAGCCGCAGGTCGACAAGTGGGTGTTCCCCGACGGGCACGCGGTGATCGTGCTGAGCGAGGGCCGGCTGATGAACCTCGGCAACGCGACCGGCCACCCCAGCTTCGTGATGTCGAACTCCTTCACCAACCAGACCCTCGCCCAGGTCGAGCTGTTCACCAAGACCGACGACTACGCGACTCAGGTCTACGTCCTGCCCAAGCACCTCGACGAGCTGGTGGCGCGGCTGCACCTCGACGCCCTCGGGGTGCAGCTCACGGTGCTGCGTCCCGACCAGGCCGAGTACCTCGGCGTGTCGGTCGACGGGCCGTACAAGTCCGACTCGTACCGCTACTGACCCCGGGCCCGAGCGCCGGCCCGCTCAACCGGGCGGCGCGAACGGCCCAGCCGGGGCCGGGGGTTCGGGCGCCGACGCCGCTGATG
>JALYMT010000330.1 GCA_030773555.1 Actinomycetota bacterium
GGGCTGGCTCGCCGCGGCGGCCGCCGCCGGCGCGCTGCTCCCGGAGGTGGAGGGCGCCGCGGACGACCTCCTCGCCGAGCTCGGGGCCGCGCTCGGCGGACCTCCGGCCCGCCCGACGCTCCTGCACCGCGATCTCCACGACAAGCAGGTGCTGGTCGGGGCCGGCGCGAGCGGCGCCCCCTCGCTTGGCATCCTCGACGCCGACCTGGCAGCGATCGGGGAGCCGGCCCTCGACCTCGCCAACCTCCTCGTGCACCTGGATCTGCGGGCCGCCCAGGGGACGGTGCCCGTCGCCACCGCGCAGGCGTGCGTCGAGGCGGTCCTCGCGGGCTACGACCCGGACGACGAGGTCCGGCGACGGCTCCCGGCCTACGCGCTCGCCACACGCCTGCGGCTGCTGGGGGTCTACGCGTTCCGTCCGGCTTCGGCGCCCCCGGCCGCGTGGCTCGCGCGGGCCGGCTCGTGATCTCAGTCGGCGTCGCCGTCGGTGAGGCTGGCCGCGACGTCGATCCGGCCTGCGCCGAGGGACGGGTCCAGCGCCACTGCACTCGAGCGGATGGGGCCGGCGGCATCCTCGACGCCGGTCGCCAGGATCAGCGCGGCCTGCCCGGCGACGAAGGGGGCCGCCATGGACGTTCCGTCCCAGGCGGCGAAGCCGTTCTGCGGGTAGGTGCTCACCACGTCCTTCCCGGGAGCAGCGACGTCGACCCAGCCGTAGTTGCTGAACTGCAATCGGGTGTCCTCGGCACCGACGGCGGCCACGGACAGCACGTCCTCGGATGCGGCCGGGTACTGCCGTTGCGTGGTCCCGTTGTTACCGGCGGACGCGACGAGCACCATGTCCTCGGCGGCGCCGTCGACCACCTCGCGGATCAGCTGGGACTCGACGGGGGTACCGAGGCTGAGGTTGACGACATCAGCGCCGGAGGCGGCGGCATGCCGGATGCCCTCGGCGATGGAGAAGGCGAAGCCCACGCCGTCGCTGTTGAGCACCCGCACCGGGAGGATGCGGGCGTCGGGCGCGACGGCGACGACGACACCGGCGACGTGGGTCCCGTGCCCCGTCGCTTCGTCGACCAGGCCGTCCTCGTCCTCGTCGATTCCGTCGGACACCTCGCTGGGAGTCCCGTCTCCGTCGACGAGGTCGACACCGGCGGGTGAGAGCCGACCGGCCAGCGACGGGTGGGCCAGCTGGACGCCGGTGTCCAGGACGGCGACGAGCGTGCCCGCCCCCGTGCTGGTCTCGTGCGCCGCCCGGACCCGGATGCGGTCGAGCGCAGGCTGGCTCGTCCAGCTCGCGGGGTCCGTGCCGACCCAGCGCGCCCCGCTGTCGCCCCAGGCGTAGTTGGGGTTGCCCTCGGGCATGCCGCCGGCGAAGTTGGGCTCGGCGAAGCGCACCCTGGCGTCGTTGGACAGCCGGGCGGCCACCGCGGAGACGTCGCTGCCCCCGGGCACGGCGAGCAGGTGGATGTCCGGTGAGCCCGGGAGGTGTCGCAGGGCGGTCAGGTCGTAGTCGGCGGCGACGCCCTCGATGCTGGTTCCGGGCAGCACTGCCACGATCACCTCGGTGACTCCGATCAGGGCCTCGGCGTGATCCTCCTCGTTCGGGGCCTCCCCCTGCGCCGCCACCGGGAGCGGAAGGACGGCCAGGAGCAGAGCGAGGAGGCCGGCAGAGCCGGCGCGCCGTCGGGATCGGCCGTGCAGAGCTAGTGCGCGGAACATGAGGTCACCTCGGGATCGTCGCGTCCGTGGACAGCTGGACTGAGGGGCAGGGCAGGATCAGGTGGGCCGGCGTCAGGGGCGCCCAGGAGGACGAACGGCGCCCAGTGGTAGGGGTGTGGATGCTCGGCTGCCAGTTCGAGCTGGGCGGTCCGCAGGGCCTGCGCTCGCCGATGTCCGGCGGCGAGCAGCTCGTACCACCGGGAGATCAGGCGTGCGGCCGTCTCGTCCTGGACCAGCCAGAGGCTGACGAGCACGCCGCTCGCCCCGGCGCCGAGCGCGGCGCGGGCAAGCCCGAGCACCTCGTCTCCGGCGCCACCGGCCGGGGTGCGGCCGGACTCACAGGCCGACAGGGTCACGAGGGCCCCGGAGAGGTCGAGCTGCATGAGGCTGGCTGCGGTCACCCAGCCGTCGGCTAGGCGGAGCGAGGAGAACATCGGACTCTCTGCCCGGTACAGCCCGTGGCAGGCGAGGTGCACCACGCTGCTGCCGGGGGCGTCGCGGAAGAGCCTGGCGCGCGAGGCGTCGCTCCCGACGTGCAGGCGTGCCTGTCCGAGTGTCGCTGCGACTGCGCGCGCCTCCTGCTCCATGTGCGGTGCGTCCGGGGCGGTGGCGCCGAGCACCAGCGGAGGTCCGCTCGCGCTCGGGGTCACCAGCGTGGCCCCGAGCACGCTGGCGCTGGGACTGACGGAGACCTCATGCTGCTCCAGCAGATACTGCTCGATGTCCCACAGAGCGTGGAACGGGACCTCGTGCAGCGGCCCATGCGGGACCACGACCAGTCGGGCGCCGGCGGGGAGCGGACCCAGCGGCGTGATCAGTTCGCGGTGGAGCGCGCGCAGGATCTCCTGTGCGCCGGCGAGCAGTCGAGAGGAGTGGCGGGAGGTGAAGGCCGCCCCAGCGCGGAAGCGTTGCCACTGGGCGTCGAGCCGGCGCAGCAACGGGCGCAGCCGGGACAGGCGGGTCACATCGCGGACCGCGCTCAGCTCGTCCCGGGTGACAAGGAAGGCCACGACCTCGTCGTCGACGACGTGGTAGGCCAGGACCACCACGTCGGGCGCGAGCCTAGTGCGCAGCTCCGGCAGCGGCATGGGGATGCCGACCGGGTCAGGGCTGGCGTGCGGGACACGGACCTGCTCAGCCCGCAGCAGCGTCTCCATCTCGGCGGCTCGCTCGCGCAGGGCAGCACGGCGAGGTCCGCGTACGTCCGCCGGCGCGTCACCGTCGTCGCCTCGGAGGATCTCGCTGTACAGGGCCAGCAGCTCCGCTTCCAGCGACTCCAGCCGGCGACCCGTCTCCCCGCGGTCCCCTGCCCCGCTCGCTCGAGCCGCCGGGAGCGCGGAGAGCAGGTCGATCAGGGTGCGTGACTTGGAACGCTCAGCGGCGGCGAAGGCTGCCGGCACGTCCCCGGCGTCGAGCTCCAGTGCGACCAGGTCGGCATACGGTGCCGCGGCGTCACGCAGGAACGACGTGCGCAGCGTCTCGGTCGGGAGGCTGGCTCTGAGCTCCTCGACGGTGACGGCGGCGGCGGCCAGCAGGCGTCGGGCCTCGGCCCTGCGGCCCTGCAGCCGGTAGACGTGCCCGAGCCTCGCGTCGACGCGGAACTGCAGCGGCGCCAGGCCCAGCGAGGTCACGAGGTCGGCGGCGAAGGTCAGGTGGCGCTGCGCCTCGTCGAGGTCGGGATGGGCGAGGTCGGCAGCACGGAGCCGGGCGTACACCTCCTGAATCGCCCACTCCCCGCCGCGGACCAGGTCGACGGCCGCTGCCGTGATGACCCGCGCCTCGTCCCTGCGTCCCCGCCGGTCGTGCACGTCGGCGGTCTCGAGCAGGACCTGCGCGAGCAGCGGGACGTTTCCCGCGGACCGGTGCAGGTCCGCGGCCTCGTTCAGGACCCGCTCTGCATCCGCCAGCCGTCCCGCATGGGCGAGCGCGGAGCCCATGCCGGTCAGCAGCTGCGCGAGGTAGTACACCTGGCCGGACCGGCGCAGCGACGGCTCGGCTCCCGCGTAGGCGACGAGCGCCTCGTCGTGCAGCCCCAGCGCCAGCCACGCCTCCCCGGTGCGCAGGAGAACCTGGTCGAGGTCGGCGCGGACGTCGAGGCGCTCCAGCAGCTCCCGCGCCCGGGCGAACGCCTCCAGCGCGTCGGTCCACCTGCCGAGCAGCATGCCGGCGCGACCCGCGTCCACGTGGCAGCGGGCCTCGAACAGGGCGTCCTGGTTGGCGTGGAACTCCTCGGCCGCCCGTCTGAGCACCGGCAGCGCTTCGGCGGCCCGGCCGACGTCGAGCAGCTGCTCGCCCCGGTTCTGGTGCAGCGAGGCCACCTCGGCCGGCAGACCGGCGGCGCGGTACGCGTCCTCGGCCAGCCGCCCCTCCTCCGCCGCTCGCAGATACCGGCCGGCGAAGGCATGGCAGATCGAGATGTTGTGGTGCACCTTCGCGCGCAGCCACAGCGCCTGCTGCTCGTCGACGGTGTCTGTCGCGGCGTCCTGGGCGGTGGCGAGGGCAGCGAGGGCCCGCTGCCCGGTACGGATGGCCTCGTCGTGGCTGCCCCGTTCGTTGAGCACGTGCATCCGGCCGAGCTCGGTCCGCAGCGCGTCGAACTCCGCACCGGCGGTGAGGAATCCGTCCCGTGCCCGTTCCACGAGCGTCAGCGCCGTGTCGAAGTTGCCCTCGATCGCGTGTCCCTGCGCCCTGAGGTAGTCGGCGCGAGCGGTCAACCGGGCGGAGGAGTCCGCCCGCGCGCAGCTCTCGGCGAGCCGGCGGGCGGCACCAGGGTCACGGTGGATGAGCTCGCTCGCCTCGTCCAGCACCCGCTCGAGACCCGCGTCGTCCGCGGCGGACCCGTCCACTACGGCAACTCCAGGTCCGCATCCACGACCAAACCGTCCCACCGCACCTGCAACATGTAGCCTCCCGCCGGGACCGGCGGGAGCGCGAAGACCCCGGAGGGACCCGCCGACGCCGCGGCGACCAGGTCCCCGCCGGGGCCGAGCAGGCGGACCTCCGCACCCGCGATCTCCTCCGTGCCCGGCGGGAGCAGCTGCCCCTCGACGCGCCGCGCGACGTCCTCATCGTAGACGTCGAGGGCCACGTCGACGGCCTCGCTCTCCAGGACCACGTGGCGTTGCCCGGCCACCGCAGCGCCTGCCCGGACCCCCACCGCGCTCGCCCCCGAGCTGTCGAAGCTCACCACCGCCCGCAGCCTCCGCAGCGGGGTCGGTGGCGCGGGCCGGTAAGCGGCGAACCGGCGCAGCAGCAGGGCGTGCACGTGCGCCGGCGGCTCCTCCAGCACCGTGCCGGCTGCGGCGGCGCGGAACTCGCCCAGCCACGCCGCGACTGCGGCCAGCTCGGGATCAGCTTCGACCGCAGCGGCCACGCGCGCCGCCTGCACGGGCGCGAGCCGTCCCTCGAGCCAGTCGAGCACCTGCTCGAACCCCGTCACCGCCGCTCCTCCCGGTCCGGACCCCCGCCCCGCAGAACATGTGCGGCTTCCCGCTGCGGCAGATACGCGACCTGCCGGAATTTCCGCCCGGCCGCTGCCCCCCGAGCGCCGCCCCGATCCGCCGGTGGGCGGCCCGCCGGCCTCACTCCTCCAGGACCCGGCGCAGCCGCTCGAGGCACCGCGCCCGCGTCGGCCCGATGCTGCCGATCGGCCGCCCCAGTCGGCGGGAGGCCTCCGCGTACGACATGCACTGCTCCTGCAGGTACAGGACGACGAGAAGCTCCCGGCACCGCTCGTCGAGCGCCAGCAAACCGTCGTACAGCCACTCGAGGCGGTCCCGCTCCTCCATCGGGTCGGCGACGACCGGCTCGGGCAGGTCGTCGCTGGGCGCGTCCAACTTGCCCCGCTCCATCACCCGCCAGCTCTGGCGCCGCGCGACAGTGGCGAGCCAGGGGCCCAGCCGCTCCTCGTCACGGATACTGTCCAGGCTCTGCAGCAGGGTGGTGAAGACGACCTGGGTGATGTCCGCCGCGTCGTCCCGTGAGAGCCCGTACCGGAGCGGGATCGAGTACACCAGCCGCTCGTAGTCCGCCAGCACCTGCTCCCAGGCGCGAGGGTCCCCTGCCCGGCAGCCGGCCAGCAGGTCGCGCTCCCGACCCACGCGCTTCTCGGCAGCAGCGGCACGTGTGCCCACGGCAGGCCTCCTCCCCTACGTCCGCTCGCCCTCGGGCGGGGCACCGCCTCGGCGGACCAAGAGCTGGGACGGCAGGTCACGTTCCTCGTCGTGAGGTCCACTCTCCACGGAGCAGCGACTCTAGGAGCACCGGTCAGGTAATGACAGGCGGGTAGTTCTTCGGGTCTTGGCGGTGACGCGGGGTCGCCGTGCGGGCCCGGAGGTGGCTGATGCGTCCTGGAGTGTGGTTGCCGCCGGTGGAGGCCTCGCCGGCTGAGCAGCTGGTGATGAAGCGGGTC
>JALYMT010000331.1 GCA_030773555.1 Actinomycetota bacterium
GCGAGTGCCTGGCGCGCGGCGAGGCGGGCGCGGGCCTGCTCTCCGGCCTGCTCGTGAGCCAGGGCCAGGTTGGCCTTCGCCATCGCATGCTCGCCCGGGCGCACGCGGCGCGGGGACGAACCAAGCGCCTGACGGAACGCGGTCGCGGCGGCGACGGGGTCCCCCGCCGCGAGGTGGGCGAGCCCGAGCACGTTGGTGGCCGCGGCGAGCCCGACGGCGTCCCCCGCACGCTCGCAGAGGGCAGCCGCGTCCTCGAGCAGGGGCAGGGCCGCGGCGGCGTCGTCGGACGTCAGCAGCAAGGTCCCGTGCTCTCGGGCTGCCGCGGCTGCGTGGGCGAGGTGGCCCCCGGCCAGGAACAGCCCGCGCGCCCGCGTCCAGGCAGCTCGCGCCCCGTCGAGCTCGCCGCAGTCCCTTCTGACCAGCCCCAGGTTGTACGACGCGGCAGCGTCCTCGACGGGTTGGCTCAGGGCGGTGAACGCGGTCGAGGCCTCGAGCAGGGCCGCGCTCGCCTCGGAAAGGCGACCCGCCCCACGCAGCGCGACGCCGAGCAGGGCGGTGGCCTTGGCCTGCTCCAGGGGCATCCCCACCTGGGCGAACACCTGCCGCGCCACGGCCAGCGCGTCGAGGGCGGCCGCCACCTGTCCCTCGTCGAGCAGCGCCATCGCGAGATGGAACTGGGTCGTCGCGTGCTGGACGGGGTAGCGCGCGACGGGATAGCGGCGCAGTCGCGCACGCAGGCCCAGCCTGTCCTCCTCCGCGGCGGTCACAGCGCCTAGCCTGGCACGGTGAGCGTGCTCGTCGCCTGCTTCGGCAATGTGCTACGGGGGGACGACGGCTTCGGCGTGGCCGTCGCCGGCCGGCTACTGGCCGGCCCCCTACCCGACGGGGTGCGGGTCCTCGACGTGGGCATCGGCGGGATCCATCTCGTCCAGGAGCTGCTGGCGGGCGTCGACGTGCTGCTCGTGGTCGATGCCGTGGACCTCGGCCGACGAGCGGGCACGGTGGTGGTCCAGGCTCCCGAGGTGCTCGACGTCTCGACCCTGAGCCCCCACCGCCGTCGCGACGAGTTGGCCGACATGCACCTCGCCACGCCCGCGCGGGCCCTGATGGTGGCGCGCGGCCTGGGCGTGCTGCCTCCGACGACCCTCGTCGTCGGCGTCCAGACGACGGACACCGAGCGGGTCGGGCAGGGCCTGTCGGCGGGAACCGCGGGGGCCGTGGACGTCGCCGTCACGGAGGTGCGCCGTCTGCTCGCGCTGCACGCGCCGACATCGTCGTGACCGGCCGCTGAGGGAGCCCTTACGTCGGGCGGGGCTGGATCTGCAGCAGCACCGGCCCGGGCGGTGGATGCGGCGCCGCCCCGCTGTCGGGCGCGACGTCCATGGCGACGAACCCGGGGAGGTTCTCGCGCAGGGCCTCCTCGACCCCGTGCCGCAGGGTGGAAGCTGCGGACGTGCACCCCGAGCAGGCGCCGGTCAGGCGGACCCGGACGACGCCGTGCTCCACGCCCAGCACCTCCACCTCTCCGCCGTGCTCGTGCAGGTAGGGGCGGATCTCCTCCAGTGCCGCTGACGCCGCCTCCGGGTCGTCGACGCCGACGCCGTAGGCCTGGAACAACCACGCCACGGCGGGGTCGCGCTCCCGGAGCGGCACCAGGTCGGCGCCGAGGGTGTCGGCGAGCCGGGTGATGGCGAGCCGATGCAGGGCGTCGACGCCGTCGAGCAGCTCGAACACGCGGTCGCGCACGTCCTCGTCGAGCCCCTCCACGTCGGCGAGGAGCTGCTCGAGTCGGGCCAGCAGCGGCTCGAGTGCCCCGATCGGGTCGTCGTCCGCCACCGAGTGCCTCCTGACGGTCGACGTTGCTCGTCGCCCTGCCTACAGTTTCGTCCCGGAACGTGGGGTGCGCCAGCACCAGCGCCAGAGAGGGATCCGTCGTGACGATTTCGCAGGAACCCGTGCTCGCCACCACCCTCAAGGTGGGTGTGGTGGGCAAGGGTGGCGTCGGCAAGACCACCGTGTCCGGGCTGCTGGCCCGGGCGTACGCCGCCCGCGGGCGGCAGGTCGTGGCCATCGACACCGACTCCAACCCGAACCTGGGCCTGTCCCTGGGTCTGTCGTTGCAGGAGACCGAGGCGGTCCCGGTCCTGCCGCGCAGCGCGCTCGTCGGCGCGGGTGCGGCTACGAGCGCGGCGGAGCTGGTCAGCGACTACGGCCGGCCGACCCCCGCAGGCCCGACGTTGCTGTCGGCGATCAAGGTCACGGAGGCTGGCGCCGGGTGCACGTGCAGCGGGCACGCCACGGTGCGCAGCCTGCTCGCCGAGGCGCTCGTCGACGTCCAGGTCACCCTCGTGGACATGGAGGCCGGGCTCGAGCACCTCAGCCGCTCCGGTGGGACCCTCGCCTACGCCGACGTGCTGCTGGTGGTCTGCGAGCCCACCCGCAAGTCCGTGCTGACCGCGGCGCGGACCCGCCACCTGGCCGCCGAGCTCGGCATCCCCGAGGTGCTGGCCGTGGGCAACAAGGCCCGCACTGCCGAGGACGTCGACTTCCTCGCCTCCGCACTCGCCGTCGAGGGGATCCCGGTGGCGGCGATCCTGCCGTACGACGCGCAGGTCGCCGACGCCGACCGGATGGGCAGGACCGGGCTGAGCCCCGTTCCCCCGGCGCTGCAGGCCGCGCTGGACCAGGTCGTGGACGCCGTCGACGCCGCCCGGGCCGGACCGGCTCGCTCCTAGCGGGCCCGACCAGGTCAGGCCGGTGGCAGGAGGCCCTCGGCCAGCGTGACGAGTGCGCGTACGCCAGGGGCCTGAGGAGCCGCGTCCAGGGGTGCCTCCCCCCGCCGTTCCGCGGTCACGATCGCCGGATCGTCCGGCACCGGCACCGGCTCGAGCCCGGGGAAGGCAGCCCGGACCCGCGCGAGGTCGTCCTCGTCGCGCACCCGGTTCGCGGCGACGACGAGCCGCCCCAGGCCGCGCTCGCGGACCACGTCGGCGGCGCGACTGCCCACCTCGAGCGACTTCGCCGTGGGCTCGACCACCACGACGACGACGTCGACCGGACGCCCGGCCAGGCGCAGAACCGTACCGATGCCGGCCTCGAAGTCGGCCACCACGGTCAGGTCGGGGCGGCTCAGCTGCCCGAGCAACTGCTCGGGTGAGACACCGCATCAAGGACAGCCCGGCTCGGGGTTCTGGATGGCGCTGACCACGGCCAGCCGGACACCGTCGGGGGCCTGGACGCCGAACCGCTCGACCAGGTCCTCGGGACTGGAGGCGTGCTGCTCCTCACCGGCGTCGAGGGCGTCACGCACGGACACCAGCTGCTCGGTGGCGTCCTCCCCCAGCCCCAGCGAGATCCCCAAGTTGGGATTGGTGTCGCAGTCCAGAGCCAGGGTGGGGCGTCCGTGGCGGGCGAGGGTCCGGGCCAGGACCGCTGACGTCGTCGTCTTGCCCGACCCACCCTTGCCGACCACTGCGATCTTCACGAGGACTCCGTCTCCACAACGAGGGCGCGCACGATCGACCGTACCGCCGCGACGGCCGGCCCGTGCGGGTCGCAGTCCAGGACCGACCGGCCCAGCCGGTCGGCCGTGACGAACGCCGGGTGGTACGGGACGGCGCCGAGGACGGTCAGGCCCGTCCCCTTGGCCACCCGGTCCGCGTCCTCCGGCTCGCGGACCTTGTTCGCGACGGCCACCACGCGTGGCGCCGACGCCATCCCGGCCAGCCGCGCCAGCCGGCGAGCGGTCAGCAGCGAGGCGGGGGTGGGCTCGGCGACCACGAGAAAGGTCCGGGCGTAGCGGCCCCAGGTGGCGAAGGCCTGCCGGGTGCCGGCCGGAAGGTCGCCCACGACGCTCCAGCCTTCAGCGGGCAGCTCGTCGATGACCTGCTGGAAGGCCGCGTGCGGGCGGGCGTTCTCCCACCGGGGACCTCGCGCCTTGCCGAGCTGGAGGAAGCGGACTCCGTCGGGCCCACGGGCGGCGTAGCGCTCGACCACCTCACCGGCGCTTAGTCCCGCCCGCAGCCGGTAGCGGCGGCGACCGTCCTGCTCGTACTCCTCGACCGCCTCGTCCGGGATGCCGGAGTCCACCCGGTCGACCCCCAGGGAGAACGCGAGCCCCGGCATGGGATCGGAGTCGAGGGCCAGGACCGGTTCCCCCGTCCCGGCGAGCAGGCGCGCGAAGGTGCCGGCGATGGAGGACTTGCCGGCACCTCCCTTGCCCACGAACGCGACTCGCATGGCGGGACTGTAGCTGCGTCACAGCCCCGTCTCCCCTCGACGACGGCACCAACGGCTCCCGCTGCGGTGTGCGGCGCCGCCGCCGTGGCTCGGGTCG
>JALYMT010000332.1 GCA_030773555.1 Actinomycetota bacterium
GCCGCGGCCCGACCCGCCTCGCGGGCCGGCGGGAGCCGTCGGGGCAGGGCGAGCGCCGTCAGCGGCGACGCGCTGACCAGCCCCATGCAGGGCACCATCGTCAAGATCACCGTCGAGGACGGTCAGCAGGTCGCCGAGGGAGACCTCGTCGTCGTGCTCGAGGCGATGAAGATGGAGCAGCCGCTGAGCGCGCACAAGGCCGGCACCGTCACCGGCCTCAGCGCGTCCGCGGGTGACACGGTCAGCAGCGGCGCCGTGCTCTGCGAGATCAAGGACTGAGCTTGCCGGCGGGTACGTAGGCTGCAGTGCCCGCACTCCCGCGACCGAGGACTCCCCATGGATGCGATCGTCGTCCTGCTTCCGTTCCTCCTGCTGCTCCTCGGCGTCGTCCTGGTCGGGCTCGTCGCGGCCCGCAGCAGCGCCCGCAAGCGTCGGCAGGCAGAGGCCGAGCACGCCGCCCAGATCGCGCAGATCAAGCGGGCCGCCGAGGAGGACGTGATCCGCTTCGGCGAGGACCTCACCTCCCTCGACCTGGAGGTGCAGCTGGCCGCAGCGGGCCGCAAGCTCGACGAGGCAGGGCGCCAGGACTACCGCCGCGCCCTCGACGAGTACGAGGCCGCAAAGGCCGCACTCGAGGCGGTACACCGGCCGGAGGACGTCCGCGCGGTCACCCAGGCGCTCGAGGACGGCCGCTACGCCCTGGCCTGCGTCCAGGCCCGGCTCGAGGGCCGCCCGCTGCCGACCCGCCGCCCGCCGTGCTTCTTCAACCCGCAGCACGGTCCCTCGGTGGACGACGTCGAGTGGTCGCCTCCCCGCGGCGCCCTGCGCAAGGTCCCGGTCTGCGCCGCCGACGCCGAGCGCGTCCGGGTCGGCGCGGAGCCCGACAGCCGCAAGGTCCTGGTCGACGGTCAGCGCCGGCCGTACTGGGAGGGCGGCCCCGGCTACGGCTCCTACGCGCAGGGCTACTTCTCGCCGTTCGCCATGTCCGGGCTGCTGCCCGGCATCCTGATGGGCGCCGTCCTCACCGGCGGCTTCGGCGGCTGGGGCGACGGCGGGTACGGCGAGGGCTACAGCGAGGGCTTCGACGCCGGGCAGGACGATGTCGGCGGGGGCGAGGAGTTCGGCGGGTTCGACGGTGGCGGTGACTTCGGTGGCGGCGACTTCGGTGGCGGTGACTTCGGTGGCGGCGACTTCTAGACCCGGCCCCACCCCCCGGATCTCGTCGCCGACCCGTCGGGGGACCCCGAACTGTCCCAACTGCCCCGATTTTGCCTGCTGGAGCCCTGAACGCATCCCCGCTATCAGCACTCCAGCAGGCGGCACACGGCACGGCAGCCGCCACGTTGCTATGCAGCCAGGTGGCAGGGCAGCCCTCAGCCGCCGTGCAGCGAGGTGGCGCCGTGCAGGCACGCGGCGCGGGCCGGTCGGGCGAGCTAGCCGGCCGGGACGCCTCGCGGGTGCAGCTGGCGGGCGGCCTCGCCGAGGCTGCCCGACAGGGACGGGTAGACCGTGAACGCGTGCGACACCTGGTCGACGGTCAGGTGCAGCGAGACCGCGAGCGAGATCGGATAGATCAGCTCGCTCGCCTGGGGAGCGACGACGACCCCGCCCATGACGCGGCCGGTGCCGGGGCTGCACAGGAGCTTGACGAAGCCGTCAGTGATGCCCTGCATCTTGGCCCGGGCGTTGCGGGCGAGCGGCAGCTTGACGACGCGCGCGTCAAAGTTCTTCGCGGCGATCGAGGCCTCGGAGAAGCCGACCGTCGCGATCTCGGGGGAGGTGAACACGTTCGACGACACCGACGTCAGGTCGATGGGAGTGACGGCCTCACCGAGGGCGTGCCACATCGCGATGCGGCCCTGCATCGCCGCGACTGAGGCCAGCATGAGCACGCCCGTGCAGTCACCGGCGGCGTAGACCCCGCGGGCGGTGGTGCGCGAGACCCGGTCGACCTGCACGAAGCCGCCACGCTGCAGCTCGACACCCGCCTCCTCGAGGCCGATGCCGCCCGTGTTGGGGATCGAGCCGACCGCCATCAGGCAGTGCGTGCCCTCGATCGTGCGGCCGTCGTCGAGGCTGACCAGGACCCCGCCGTCGACGCGCTTGACCGACGAGGCGCGGGCCTGGCTGATGACGGTCATGCCGCGCCGCTTGAACACGTCCTCGATCACCGTCGCCGCGTCGGCGTCCTCGCCGGGCAGCACCCGCTCCCGGCTGGAGACGAGGGTGACGTCGCTGCCGAGAGCGTTGTAGGCGGAGGCGAACTCCGCCCCGGTGACACCGGAGCCGACGACCATCAGCCGCTCGGGCAGCTCCTCCAGGTCGTAGACCTGGGTCCAGGTCAGGATGCGCTCGCCGTCGGGCTCGGCCTCCGGCAGCATCCGCGGATGCGCGCCCGTCGCGAGCAGGACGACGTCGGCGGGCAGCACCTCCTCGCCGCCGGGAAGCTGAGCGACCACCCGCGACGGCCCGTCCAGGCGCCCCGTACCGCGCAGGACCCGGACGTTCTCCCGTTCCAGGCGCGCCCCGATGTCGTACGACTGCGCGAGCGCGAGCGACTTCACCCGGCGGTTCACCCGGCCCAGGTCGACGTCGACGTGCTGCTCCGGCGAGGAGCCGGCGACGCGCACGCCGAGCTCGCCGGACTCGGCCGCCACCGTCATCACGCCGGCGGTCGCGATCAGGGTCTTGGACGGCACGCAGTCGGTGAGGACCGCGGAGCCACCCATGCCGTCGCGGTCGACGACGGTGACCTGGGCACCCAGGTCGGCGGCGACCAGGGCGGCCTCGTAGCCGCCCGGGCCGCCGCCGAGGATGACGACGGACGGAGCTGGTTTCGCCACGTGTCCATTCTCCCCTACTCCGCCACTCCACCTCTAGGGTGCGGCGCATGGTCCTGCACGCCGCGTACGGCAGCAATATGGACCCGCGGCAGATGGGAGAGCGGGCCCCCCACAGCCCGCTGGCGGGGTCGGGGTGGCTGGGAGGCTGGCGGCTGACCTTCGGCGGCGAGAACCGCGGCTGGGAGGGTGCCCTCGCGACGGTGGTCGAGGACCCGCTCTCGCAGGTCTTCGTCACGCTCTACGACATCCACGAGCTCGACGAGCGCCTGCTGGACTCGTGGGAGGGCGGCGAGCTCGGGCTCTACCGCAAGATCCGCGTGCGCGTGCAGACCCTCGACGGCGAGGAGCTGGCCTGGCTCTACGTCCTCGACGACTACGAGGGCGGCCTGCCCTCCGCGCGCTATCTCGGCATCCTCGCCGACGCCGCCCAGGCGGCCGGCGCGCCCGACGACTACGTCACCGACCTCCTTGGCCGCCCCTGCACCTCGATTCGCCCGTGACCGACCCGTACGAGCTGGCGGCTGGGGCCGCCACGCACCTGCGCGCGCTACCGGGCTGGCCGGAGCGGCACGACGTGGCCGTCGTGCTCGGCTCCGGCTGGGCGCCCGCGGCCGACCTGCTCGGCCCGACCCTCACCGGGCTGGCGATCGGGGACCTGCCCGGCTTCGCCCCGCCCGCCGCCGAGGGGCACGCCGGTCGGCTCCGCTCGGTACCGGTGGGTGATCGGTCGGTGCTGGTGTTCCTCGGCCGCACGCACCTCTACGAGGGCCACGGGGCAGCGGCGACCGTCCACGGCGTCCGTACGGCGGTCGCCGCCGGCGCCCGGGTCGTCGTGCTCACCAACGGTTGCGGCGGCCTGCGGGAGACGTACGTACCGGGGCAGCCGGTGCTGATCTCCGACCACCTCAACCTGACCGCGGTGTCGCCGGTGGCGGGGGCGCGCTTCGTCGACCTCACCGATCTCTACTCGCCGCGGCTGCGCGAGCTGTGCCGCGAGGTCGACCCCGCCCTCGAGGAGGGCGTGTACGTGCAACTGCCGGGGCCGCACTACGAGACGCCCGCCGAGATCCGCATGCTCCGCACCCTCGGGGGGGATCTGGTCGGCATGTCGACCGCGCTGGAGGCGATCGCCGCCCGGGAGGCGGGCGCCGAGGTCCTCGGCGTCTCCCTCGTCACCAACCTGGCCGCCGGCATGACCGGCGCGCCGCTCGACCACGCCGAGGTGCTCGCCGCCGGGCGAGCCGCGGCGACCCGGATGGGCGGCCTGCTCGCCGAGGTGCTGGGGCGACTGTGAGCGGCCGCGTCCTGGTCACCGGCGGCTCGGGCGCGATCGGGTCGGTGCTGCGGCACGAGCTGCCCCGTTCGGGCTGGCAGGTGCGCTCCCTCGACCGGGTGCCACCCCCTGACGACGCTCCGGTCGAGGGAGTCGTCGGGGAGGTGGCCGACCGCGCGCTGCTCGACCGCGTCACGGCCGGCACGGACGCGGTCGTGCACCTGGCCGCGATCCCCGACGAGGCGCCGTTCGAGGTCATCCTCGCCAGCCACGTGCAGGCGACGTACGAGGTGCTAGACGCCGCCCGGCGCGCCGGCGTGCGCCGCGTCGTCTACGCCAGCAGCAACCACGCCGTCGGGTTCACCCCGCGCACGCCGCTCGTCGGGGTGGGGGTCCGTCCGCGCCCCGACACGTTCTACGGCGTCGGCAAGGTGGCCGCCGAGGCGCTGTGCAGCCTCTACGCCGACCGCTACGGCCTGCAGGTCGCGGCCCTGCGCATCGGCTCGTTCCTCGACCGGCCGCGTACCCGCCGGCACCTGTCGACCTGGCTCTCCCCCGGCGATCTGGTCGCGCTCACGGTGGCCTGCCTCACCGCACCCGAGCTGCACTACGCCGTCGTGTACGGCATCTCCGCGAACACCCGCGCCTGGTGGGACCTCGAGCCCGGCCGCGCACTCGGCTACGAGCCGCAGGACGACGCCGAGGTCTACGCCGAGGAGATCCTCGCCAGCACGCCCGAGCCCGACCCCGACGACGTCGATCACGCTTTCCTGGGCGGCTCCTTCGCCGGCCCCGCCTTCGACATCGACCAGCGCGAGCACCCCCGTTGACCTCGGACCTGGTGGCTGCGGCCCAGGCCTGGCTGGCCGAGGACCCGGATTCCGACACCCGCGCCGAGCTCCACCGCCTGCTCGACCCGCCCGACCTCGAAACGCTGCGCGCCCGCTTCGGCGAGCGCCTGCAGTTCGGCACCGCGGGGCTGCGCGGCCCCCTCGGTGCGGGCCCGGCCCGGATGAACCGGGTCCTCGTCCGCCGGGCCGCCGCCGGGCTGGCCTCGTACCTGCGCGCGCACGGCGGCGGCGGAGTGGTCGTGGGCTTCGACGCCCGGCACAAGTCCGACGTCTTCGCCCGCGACACCGCCGAGGTGCTCACCGGCGCCGGGTTGTCGGTGATGACCCTGCCGCGCCCGCTGCCCACGCCCGTGCTGGCCGCCGCAATCCGGCACACCGGCGCCGAAGCCGGCGTTATGGTGACCGCCTCGCACAACCCGCCGCAGGACAACGGCTACAAGGTCTACCTTGGCGACGGCGCGCAGATCGTCCCGCCGGCGGATGCGGAGATCTCCGCGGCCATCAACGCGGTCGACACGGTCCCCGCGGGCGGCGACTGGGTGACGCTCGACGACGAGGTCGTGGACGCCTACGTCGCCCGCACGGCGGCGCTCGTCGCGCCCGAAGGGCCGCGTGACGTCCGCGTGGTCTACACACCCCTGCACGGGGTGGGCCGCGACGTGCTGCTCGCCGTCTTCGCTCGCGCCGGCTTCCCGGCACCGTGCGTCGTGCCCCAGCAGGGCGAGCCCGACCCCGACTTCCCCACCGTCGCCTTCCCCAACCCGGAGGAGCCGGGTGCGCTGGACCTGGCGCTGGCCGCGGCACACGAGCAGCAGGCCGACCTGGTGCTGGCCAACGACCCGGACGCCGACCGGTGCGCAGTCGCCGTCAGCGGTCGGGTGCTGCGCGGCGACGAGGTAGGCGCCCTGCTCGCCGCCCACCTGCTGCGCCGCTCCCCCGGCCTGACCGGCACGTTCGCGAGCTCGATCGTGTCGGGCACGCTGGTCGCGGAGATCGCCGCCGCGCACGGCGTGCGCCACGTCGAGACCCTCACCGGGTTCAAGTGGATCGCCCGCGTGCCCGACCTGCGCTACGGCTACGAGGAGGCCCTCGGCTACTGCGTCGACCCGGAACACGTACGCGACAAGGACGGCATCTCCGCCGCGCTGCTGCTCGCCGAGCTCGCCGCCGGGTTGAAGGCGCGGGGCCGCACCCTGCTGGACCTGCTCGACGAGCTGGAGACCACCCACGGCGTGCACGCGACCGACCAGGTGTCGGTGCGCGTCGACGACCTGAGCCGCATCACGGCGGTCATGGCCGCGCTGCGGCGGGAACCGCCGCACAACCTCGGCGGCCGCGCGGTGGTGCATGCCGACGACCTGCGGGTAGGCATCGCCGGGCTGTCGCCCACGGACGCGCTGCGCTACCGGCTCGAAGGCGGCGCCCGGGTGGTCGTACGCCCGTCGGGCACCGAACCGAAGCTCAAGTGCTATATCGAGGTGGTCGAGCCAACCGGCCCCGACGGGCTGCAGGCCGCCCGGCGCCGCGCCGCCGAGACGCTGGCCCGGCTCCGCTCCGACCTGGCTCGGATGCTGTGACTCCGCCGGCTCCGGCTCTCGAGCGCGCGCAGCTCGCGCAGTTGATGGACTCCACGCTGCTGCGGCCCGAAGCCACCGACGGGGACGTACGCCGCTTGTGCACCGAGTCAGGCGAGCTCGGAGTGCTCGCGGTGTGCGTCTCGCCGTCCCGGCTGCCGCTCGCCGCCGATGTGCTGCCCGCGGGCGTGCGGCTGGCCGTCGTCTGCGGCTTCCCCTCCGGCGCGCACCGCCCGGAGGTCAAGGCGCACGAGGCCTGCCTCGCCATCGAGCAGGGCGCCGACGAGATCGACATGGTTGTCGACCTGGGCGCGGTCAAGGAGGGGCGCTGGGCGGCGGTCCGCGCCGACGTCGCTGCCGTCCGCGGCGCCGTGCCCGCACCCGCCGTGCTCAAGGTGATCTGCGAGTCCGCGCTGCTGAGCGACGACGAGCTCGTCCGCACCTGCCGGGAGGCGGAGGCCGCGGGCGCCGACTTCGTCAAGACCTCGACCGGCTTCTCCCCTGCCGGCGGGGCACAGGCAGCCGCGGTTCGGCTGATGGCCCGCACCGTCGGCGACCGGCTCGGGGTCAAGGCCAGCGGCGGTATCCGTACGCCCGAGGCCGCCCTTGCCATGGTCGCCGCCGGCGCCACCCGCCTCGGCGTCTCTGCTGCCCGCGCCATCCTCGACGGCCTGCCCCGCGGACCTGTGGACAACCGTCTCCCGGCGGCGTCGCAAATCGAGTGACTCCACGCGGCGTGGAAAATCCACTCCGAGTGGAGTCACGCGGCGCGCGGACCCGCGATCGGGGACCCGGGGAGCTGGGGAGCCCCGAACCCGGGGACGCTAGGGCCCCAGGGCGGCGTAGCCGGGCTTGACGACCTCGTTGATCAGCGCGAGCCGCTGGTCGAACGGCAGGAACGCCGACTTCATCGCGTTCACGGTGAACCACTGCAGGTCGGGCAGCCCGTAGCCGAACGCGTCGACGAGCAAGCTCATCTCGCGGGTCATCGACGTGCCGCTCATCAGCCGGTTGTCCGTGTTCACCGTGACCCGGAAGTAGAGCTGGCGCAGCAGCCCGAGGGGGTGCTCGGCGATCGACTTGGCCGCGCCGGTCTGCACGTTCGATGACGGGCACATCTCGAGCGGGATGCGCTTGTCGCGCACGTACGCCGCCAGCCGCCCGAGCCGCGTCCCGCCGTCGGCGGTGGCGATGTCGTCGATGATCCGTACGCCGTGCCCGAGCCGGTCGGCGCCGCACCACTGCAGCGCCTCCCAGATCGACGGCAGGCCGAAGGCCTCACCGGCGTGGATGGTGAAGTGGGCGTTCTCCCGGCGCAGGTACTCGAATGCGTCGAGATGCCGCGTGGGCGGGAAGCCCGCCTCCGCACCCGCGATGTCGAAGCCGCACACCCCGGCGTCGCGGTAGCGGACGGCGAGCTCGGCGAGCTCGCTCGACCGGGTGGCGTGGCGCATCGCGATAAGCAGCGCACCGACCCGGATGCGCTGCCCCCGCCCCGCAGCGCGGGACTCGCCGAGCCGGAAGCCCTCGTTGATGGCCTCGACGACCTCCGCGAGCGACAGCTCACCCTCGACGTGCAGCTCCGGGGCGTAGCGCACCTCGGCATAGACGACGCCGTCGGCGGCCAGGTCCTCCGCGCACTCGGCAGCGACCCGTACGAGCGCCGCGCGAGTCTGCATGACGGCGACGGTGTGCGCGAACGTCTCCAGGTAGCGCTCGAGCGAGCCCGAATCGGCCGCCTCGACGAACCATCGACCCAGCGCCTCGGGATCGCTCGTCGGCAGCCGGTCGTACCCCGCCTCGGCCGCCAGCTCGACCACGGTGGCCGGGCGCAGCCTCCCGTCGAGGTGATCGTGCAGCAGCACCTTGGGGGCGCGCTGGATCTGCTCGTACGAGGGCGCGCTCATCCCCCGCCACGGTAGCGACCAGCGCCTCCGGGCCCGGGTGCCGCGCCGCGCGATCGGCGGTCAGCCTCCGATGCGGTCGAGGACGAGCGGCCGCCGGTCGGGCCGGATCCCCTCGGGCGCGATGACGTACGCCCCCGGCAGCGCCTCGAGGGCGCGGGGGATGCGAGCGGGGTCGTCGGCGTGCAGGGTGAGGAGCGGCTCGCCGCCGCGCAGCAGCGCGCCGGGCTTGGCGTGCAGCTCGACCCCGGGCGCCGGCGACACCGCGTCCTCCTTGCGGGCGCGCCCCGCGCCCAGCCGCCAGGCGGCCACCCCCACGGCATAGGCGTCGAGGGTGGCGAGCACGCCGTCGGCCGGCGCCAGCACGGGATGCGTCTCCCGGGCCTGCGGCAGCGGCGCGTCGGGATCGCCGCCCTGCGTGGCGATCATGCGGCGCCAGACGTCCATCGCGGAGCCGTCGGCGAGCCTGTCGGCCGGGTCGACCCCGTCGAGGCCCGCGGCGGCGAGCATCTCGCGGGCCAGCGCGAGGGTCAGCTCGACCACGTCGAGCGGCCCGCCCCCGGCGAGCACCTCCACCGACTCGCGCACCTCGAGCCCGTTGCCCGCGGTGAGGCCCAGCGGGGTGGACATGTCGGTGAGCAGCGCGACCGTACGGATCCCGGCGTCGGTCCCGAGCTCGACCATCGTGCGGGCGAGCTCGCGGGCCGGCTCGAGGTCGCGCAGAAAGGCGCCGGTACCGACCTTGACGTCGAGCACCAGCGCCGAGGTCCCCTCGGCGATCTTCTTGCTCATAATCGAGCTGGCGATCAGCGGGACGGACTCCACGGTCGCGGTCACGTCCCGCAGCGCGTAGAGCTTGCGGTCGGCCGGCGCCAGCCCGGACGTCGGCGCACAGATCACCACGCCGACCTCGCGCAGCTGGGCGCGGATCTCGTCGCCCAAGAGCGAGGCCCGCCAGCCGGGGATCGCCTCCAGCTTGTCGAGGGTGCCGCCGGTGTGCCCGAGGCCGCGGCCCGAAAGCTGCGGCACCGCCGCGCCGCAGGCGGCGGCGTGCCGCCGCAAGGCGGTGCTCCGGTGTGGCTGGTCGGCAGCTCGAGGGGCGGGCGAGTCGCCCTGGACGCCGCCCTGGAGCACCCCGAGCGCATTGCCGGGCTAGTGCTACTTGCCCCCGCGGTCAGCGGCGCACCGGCTGCGGTGCTGGATCCGGCTACCCAGCGCCTGAGTGACGCCCTCGACGCCGCCGCAGGCGCAGGTGACCTCGAAAAGGTCAACCGGCTCGAGGCGTGGCTCTGGCTGGACGGCCCAGGCGGTCCTGAGGGCCGCGTCAGCGGTCCGGCCAGACAACTCGCACTGGCGATGAACCGGATCCCGCTTGCGGCGGAGGCGGGTCAGGACGCCGAGCCCCAGGAGATCGTCCGGCCCGGGCAGGCGGCGTGGGAGCGCCTGGAAGATGTGCGGGTGCCCGTCACCGTGGCTTGGGGGGACCTGGACGTGCCGTTCCTCGTAGAGCGCTGCGAGCAGGTAGCCGCGCGTCTGCCGCGGGCCCGCACGCAGGTCATCGCCGGTGCCGCGCACCTGCCCTACCTCGAGGACCCGGACCGCGTCGCCGAGCTGCTCCGCGCAGCCGTCGGCGATTACTGATCCTTCCGTCTTCGTCGTGTCCCGCTGCGCGACCCAGGGCCCGGTGGGATCAACGAGGAAGCGGCTCGACTGAGAGCGTGTTGAGTAAGGGGGGTTGTGGCCGCCGCAGCGGCGGTGGAGCTTGGGGCATGGCCCCTTCCCCGGCCAAGCGCTAGATGAGTGCTTCCGATTGGTTCAGTGGTCGTAGGCGATCAGGGAGCGCTTGCGGGGCGCGCCGAGGGCCCAGTTGTGCCAGATGGCGGCGGTCAGGGCGAGCAGGCGTTGCGCGACGCGGGC
>JALYMT010000333.1 GCA_030773555.1 Actinomycetota bacterium
GAGGTGATCGTCGCCGCCAGGCCGCGTGCGAGGACATCGGCGGCGACGGACGTCACCACGTCCACCGGCACACCGGTGGGATCCGGCACGAGCCGGCCCCGCTCCTCGCCGCACAGGCCCACCCGCAGCAACCGCCGCTCGGTATGCACGGCCGCGGGGAAGATCATCGCGGTGAGGGCACCGGCGTCGCCGAGACGGCTGCGGTGGCGCAGCAGTCGCCGCGCCAGCTGAATCCCGGAATCGTCCCCGGCACCGAGGACGTCCGCGGCCGGGTCGAGGGTGACCTGCGCGATCATGTCGATGCCGTACGTGCGGACGGGCAGTCCGGCGCCGAGCACGACCGCCAGGGCCTCCGGGTCGTGCGCTGCGTTGAAGTCGGCCGCCTCCTCCGGCGGTGCGCCGACGACGAGCACGAGCCGCGCGATGCGCTCCGCGACCTCGGGGTGCGTGCGCAGGAGCAGGGCGAGGTTCGTCGCGGGCCCGAGCCCGACGACCGTCACGGGGTCCGCAGCCGCCAGGAGCAGGTCGCGCAGGAGCTCGACGGCGTGCCGGGGGTCGGCAGCTCGGGCCGGAGGCGGTAGCCCCAGGTCGGCGAGGCCGTCCTCGCCGTGGCCGGAACGCCCCTCGGAGGGGGGTTCCAGCAGCGGCCGCTGCGCGCCGGCAGCCACCGGGACGTCGCCCGCTCCTGCCGCGCTGAGGACCGTCAGCGTGTTGACCAGCACCTGGTCGACGCCGACGTTGCCCTCGACACAGCCGACGCCGAGCAGCCGCAGCCGCGGGCAGCGAAGCGCGAACAGCAGCGCGAGAGCGTCGTCGACGCCGGTGTCCACGTCGAGCAGCACGTCGAGCAGCACGTCGGGCGGCGCGTCGGGCGTGTCCGGCACGGGTCCGGTCACGGTTGGCCCGAGTCGCGCGTCGCCTCCGGAAAAAGCGCCATTCGCTGGTTACTTTCCGTATAAGTCGCTGTCACCCGTCGCGTCGTCCGCGGCCGGTCTCCTGCTCGCGACCGACCTCTTCCCGCGGAAGGTGCGTACTGTCGTGGTCCCTGGTGCCGTGTCCCGCCGCAGCGTCCTGCTGGCCGCCTTCGCTGGCACGCTCGCCGCCGTGCAGGCGCCGGCCGCGAGCGTGTCGGCAGCCGTCACCCCCGTACGGTCTGCCCGCTGGTGGATGCGCGACCCGTTCACCCTGGGGGTCGCCTCCGGCGATCCCACGCCCACCGGCGTGGTGCTGTGGACCCGCCTCGCCCCGCGCCCCTGGCCGACGACGGGCTGGGCGGCATGCCCGACCGGAACGTGCAGGTGGAGTGGCAGGTGGCCACCGACGAGCGCTTCCGCTCGGTCGTCCGATCGGGGACGACGACGGCCGGGCGGCCCGGGGCGCACAGTGTGCACGCCGAGGTCGAGGGCCTGTCGCCGGGGTCCGAGTACTTCTACCGCTTCCGCGCCGACGGCAACATCTCGGCCACCGGGCGCACCCGCACCGCGCCGGCCCCGACGTCGCTCGACCCGCTCACCATGATCTTCGCGTCCTGCGCCCAGTACGAGCACGGCTTCTTCACCGCCTATCAGCGGATAGCGGAGGAGGAGCCCGACCTGGTGCTGCACCTGGGCGACTACCAGTACGAGTACGAGCCCGGCGTCTACCTGTCGCCGGACGGCAACATCCGCGACCACCGGGGCCCGGAGACCGTCACCCTGGCGAACTACCGGCAGCGGCACGCCCAGTACAAGACGGACACCGACCTGCAGGCGGCGCACGCCGCCGCGCCCTGGGTCGTGGTCCCCGACGACCACGAGGTGGAGAACAACTGGGCAGGGCCCGTCCCGTCGGTGCCGTGGCGCCCCGGCGACACGCCGTCCCCCGACTTCGAGCGGCGCCGGGCCGCGGCCTTCCCGGCGTACTACGAGAACATGCCGCTGCGCTCCCGGGCGCTGCCCCGCCACGCCTCGATCCGGCTCTTCCGCCGCATCCGCTGGGGCCAGCTCGCGACCTTCCACATGCTCGACACCCGGCAGTACCGCAGCGACCAGGCGTGCGGCGACGGCTGGGTGGCCAACTGCGAGGAGCGGCTGGACACGACGCGCACGATGCTCGGGGAGCGCCAGGAGAAGTGGCTGCTCGACGGGCTGGCGCGCTCCGAGGCGCGCTGGGACCTGCTCGGCCAGCAGATCCTGTTCTCCGAGCTCGTGCGCAGGCGCGCCAGCGGGGACCGGCACTTCATGGACGCCTGGGACGGCTACGTCGCCGCCCGCGAGCGGGTCGTCGGGGGCCTGCGGCAGGGGGCGGTGCGAATCCGGTCGTCCTGACCGGCGACGAGCACCAGAACCTCGCCGGCGACATCCGGGCCGACTTCGCCGACCCGACCTCCCCGACGGTGGCGACGGAGCTCGTCTGCACCTCGATCACCAGCGGCGGTGACGGTCTGACCGCCAACGAACGCACCGCCCGCATGCTCGCCGAGAATCCGCACCTGCGGTTCTCGAACAACCAGCGGGGCTACGTGCGCACCCGGATCGGCGCCGAGAGCATGCAGGTGGACTACCAGGTGCTGCCGTACGTGTCGCGGCCCGGAGCTCCCGTGACCACGGCCGCGTCGTTCGTCATCGAGGACGGCCGGCCAGGGGTGCAGCCGACCTGAGCGCAGCCCGCCGGCCCCCTCACCCGACCACGGTGGTCACCGGCAGCGACGAGTCGACGGGGAGGTCGAGCGGGCTGGACGGCCGCCCGGCGGCCACCAGCAGCGACCCGAGCGCGGCCACCATCGCCCCGTTGTCGGTGCACAGGCCGGGGCGGGGGACGCGCAGCGCCACCCCGGCGGCGGCGCAGCGTTCCTGCGCGAGGGCGCGCAGCCGGGAGTTGGCGGCCACCCCGCCGCCGAGAAGCAGCGTGCCGATGTGGTGCTCCCGGGCGGCGAGCAGCGCCTTGCGGGTCAGCACGTCGACGACCGCTTCCTGGAAGCTGGCGGCGAGGTCGGCGACCGGCAACGGTTCGCCGTCGCGCTCCCGGCGCTCCACGTCGCGGGCGACGGCGGTCTTCAGGCCGGAGAACGAGAAGTCGTAGCGGTGCGCGTCGCCGTCGCGGGGCCCGGTGAGCCCACGGGGGAAGTCGACGTACGCCCCGTCGCCCTCCCGGGAGACGCGGTCGATGTGCGGCCCACCCGGGAACGGCAGGCCCAGCACCCGCGCCACCTTGTCGAATGCCTCCCCCGCCGCGTCGTCGATGGTCGCGCCGAGCGGGCGTGCCTGCCGGGTCAGGTCCTCCACGACCAGCAGGCTCGAGTGACCGCCGGAGACGAGCAGGGCCAGGCACGGCTCCGGCAGCGGCCCGTGCTCGAGCACGTCGACGGCCACGTGCGCGGCGAGGTGGTTCACCCCGAACAGCGGCACGTCCAAGGCCAGGGCCAGGGCTTTCGCCGCCGCCACCCCGACGAGGAGCGCGCCGGCCAGCCCCGGGCCACTGGTGACGGCGACGGCGTCCACGTCGGCGAGGCGCACACCGGCACCCGCGCAGGCCCGCTCCAGGGTGGGCAGCAGCGCCTCCAGGTGCGCCCGGCTCGCCACCTCGGGGACCACTCCCCCGAACCGCACGTGCTCCTCGACGCTGGAGGCCACGGCGTCGGCAAGCAGGCGCCGCCCGCGCACGAGGCCGATGCCGGTCTCGTCGCAGGAGGTCTCGATACCCAGGACCAGGGGCTCGTCGGGCGGCATTTGTCGTCCATGCTCCCACCGGTGTCGGGCATGCTCTACGGCACCAGGGAAAGGATGCGGTGTGAGCCAGACAGGCCGGGCGGCGCCAGCCGACGACGCCGCCGAGGAGTTCATCCGGGCCGCCCGCCGCATCCTGCTGACGTTCCGGCCGCGCCACCCGGCCCAGTTCGTCGCTTCTGCCTTCGCCCTCGCCGTCCTCGGCGCGACCGGGCTGCTGATGCTGCCGGCCGCCGCTGCGGGCGGCGTGCAGACGACATTTCTGCAGGCGCTGTTCACGGCGACGTCGGCGGTGTGCGTGACCGGGCTGACCGTGGTCGACACCTCCACCCACTGGTCGGTGTTCGGGCAGGTCGTCATCCTCATCGGCGTCTCGCTCGGCGGCTTCGGCATCATGGCCGCGGCCTCGCTGCTGGGCCTGCTCGTGTCGCGTCGGCTGGGGCTGCGCACCAAGCTCGCCACGGCCGCCGAGACCAAGGCGCTCGGGCTCGGCGAGGTGGGCTGGGTGCTGCGCCGGGTGGCGCAGACCACCCTCACGATCGAGATGCTGACGGCGGTCATCCTCGCCCTGCGCCTGTGGCTCTCGTACGGGGAGAGCCCCGGGCGGGCGGCGTACCTCGGCGTGTTCCACGCCATCTCGGCCTTCAACAACGCCGGCTTCGCCCTCTACAGCGACAGCCTGATGCGATTCGTCGGCGACCCGGTCATCAGCCTGAGCGTGGTCGCGGCGATGCTGCTCGGGGCGCTGGGCTTCCCGGTGCTCCTCGAGCTGCGCCGGGAGCTGCGCACCCCCGCCACCTGGTCGCTGCACACTAACCTCACCCTGGCCGGCACCGCCGTGCTCGTGGTGCTGGGCACGGCCGCCGTCACCGCCTTCGAGTGGACGAATCCGCGCACGCTCGGCCCCCTCGACCTGCCGGGCAAGCTGCTCGCCGGGTTCTTCGCCGGCACCATGCCGCGCAGCGGGGGCTTCCACACCGTCGACTACTCGGCGATGAACGAGGAGACCTGGCTGGTCAGCGACGCGCTCATGTTCATCGGGGGTGGCAGTGCCGGCACCGCCGGCGGCATCAAGGTGACGACGTTCTTCCTGCTGCTCTTCGCCATCCTCGCCGAGGTCCGCGGCGACCCCGACATCAACGTGTTCCGCCGCCGGGTCTCCACCGCGACGGTGCGGCAGGCACTGAGCGTCGCCCTGCTCGGTGTCGCCGTCGTCCTCGGCTCCACCCTGTTCCTGCTCGGCGTTTCCGGGCTGGACCTCGACCGGGTGCTGTTCGAGGTGATCTCGGCGGCCGCGACGGTCGGGCTGTCCACCGGGGTCACCGCCAGCCTGCCGCCCGCCGGCCAGGGCCTGCTGATCTTCCTGATGTACCTGGGCCGGACCAGCACCATCACGCTGGCCTCGGCGCTGGCGCTGCGCCAGTCCCGCCGGCTCTACCGCCTGCCCGAGGAGCGACCCACCATTGGCTAGAAACCTCCACGACGACGCCGTGCTCGTCATCGGGCTCGGCCGCTTCGGCGCCGCCCTCTCCCAGGGGCTCGCCCGGCTCGGGCACGACGTGCTCGCCGTCGACTCCGACGGCGAGCGGGTGCAGGAGTGGTCGGGCCGGCTGACCCACGTGGTCGAGGCCGACGCGACCAGCGAGGACACCATGCGCCAGCTCGGCGCCCAGGACTTCCGCTTCGCGGTGGTCGCCATCGGCGACGACATCGAGGTGAGCCTGCTCAGCGCCGGCGTGCTCGTCGACCTCGGGGTCCAGGAGGTATGGGCCAAGGCCATCACTCCCGCGCACGGCCGGATCCTCTCTCGCATCGGTGCGCAGCACGTGATCTACCCGGAGCGCGACGCAGGTGCCCGGGTCGCGCATCTGCTCACCGGGCGGCTCATCGACTTCATCGAGTTCGACGACGGCTTCGCGATCGTCAAGCTGCGCGCCCCCCGCGAGGCGCAGGGCCGCACCCTCGGCGAAATCGGCCTGCGCCGCAAGTACGGCGTCACGATCGTCGGGGTGAAGCGGCCGGGACAGGACTTCACCTACGCCACCCCCGACACCCGCGTCGACGGCGGCGACCTGCTGATCGTCTCGGGCGCCACCGACCTGGTGGAGAAGTTCGCGGCGGAGACCTCCTGAGCTCCTCGACCAGGCTGCTGCCTGCGCGGCAAGCGGGGTGATCCTCGGGTGTCAAGGGCCGGGGGGCGAGCACGAGGGCCGGGTGAGGGTGACCAGCTGCGTCCCCCTCCTCAGGGGGCGCCCGCCGGCTCCGGGCGGAGCCGGCGCCGCAGGACGAGGGCGTCCGTACGCCCGCCCGCTCCCGCGGGGTAGTAGCCGCGCCGCACGCCCACCCGCTCGAAGCCGTGCCGCTGGTAGAGCCGCTGCGCGGCGACGTTGTCGGCGCGCACCTCGAGGAGAACGACGGTGCAGCGGCGGCGCTCGGCCTCCGCGAGCAGGTCCTCGAGCAGCAGCGACCCCAGCCCGCGCCCCTGTGCGTCGGGATGCACGGCGAGGGTGTGCACCTCGGCCTCCCGGCCGGCGGTGGCGAGACCGGCGTAGCCGAGCACGACGCCGGCTTCCGACTCGAGCACTTGGTAGTGCCGGGAGGCGGGCACGCCGGCGAGCTCGCTCCAGAACAGCTCCGCGCTCCAGGGGTCGCTGGGAAAGAGCACCCGCTCCACGGGCAGCAGCTCCTCGATGTCCCACCACCGCATCCGCCGCAACTTCACGCGCGTACGGGCTTGCGTCCCGCCGGCTCGACGGCGTCGGGCCGGCGCAGGTAGAGCGGCTCGGGCGCCAGGGTGGGCAGTCCGGCGAGCACGTGCCGGCACAGGGCGGCGGCGCTCGGCAGCTCGGGCGCCCGGGCCTGGGGGAAGGCGTCGGGATAGAGCCGCGGCCCCGCCCCGGCGACCGGTCCCGCCCAGGCCACGTCCGCGGGCCGGTCGACGTGCGGGCCCTCGACCCGTACGCCACCCCGGTAGGCCGCCCAGTAGACCTCGCGGCGGCGAGCGTCGGTGGCGACGCGGAAGGCGTCGAGCTCCCCCTGCGCGTCGGGCTCCCCCTGCGCGTCGAGCTCCCTGGCGGCGAGCGCGAGCACGTCGAGGGTGCACACCCCCGCGACGGGCACCGAGAGCGCCCCGCCCAGGACCCGAGCGGTCACCAGCCCCACCCGCAGCCCGGTGAAGGGCCCCGGGCCCACTCCCACCGCCACCTGCGTGACGTCGCGCCGGTCGGCGCCGGCCCGGGCGAGCACCGCGGCGATCCCCGGGGCCAGCAGCTCGCCGTGGCGACGGGCGTCGACCGTCGTCGTCTCGGTGAGCACCGCGCTGGCGTCGGCCAGCGCGACCGTCACCGCCGGCGTGGCGGTGTCGAAGGCCAGCAGCAGCACGCCTGGCACCCTAGGCGCCGCCGCGGCGGTCGAGCGCGCCCGGCCGGACGAACCGGTCGGAATCCGGTCCAGCCGGGCCGCTAACCCTGCGGGGCGCACCGGACGATAGAAGCCGGGTGAGTGACCGCGATCCGCTGCGCCTGCCCCCCGCCCGTCGCGTCGCGGTGCTGGTCACCGCCCTGGCAGCGGCCACCGCC
>JALYMT010000334.1 GCA_030773555.1 Actinomycetota bacterium
CCTAGGACTCGCGGGCCGTCCCCCCGACGTCGTGCAGGTGGTGCACCGGGTCGTGGACGAAGTAGCGCGCGAAGGACTCGGCGGTGAACCTGGCCCCGTCGCTGCGCCTGCCCGGGCGGGTCCACGCCTCGCCGCGCACCTGCTCAAAGCGGGCTGCGATCGACTCCCCCGCGGCCGCGAGCTCCCCCGACACGCGCCGCGGGTCCTGCTCCCGGTAGCCCCCGTCGGTGGCAGCCGCGTTCTGGTCCCAGTTGGGATAGCGCGGGTCCTCGACCGCGAGCATGAGCTGCAGGCGCTCGTCGTACAGCCGGAACACGTCGCGGACGTGGCAGGCGTACTCCAGCGGCGACCACACCGCGGGCGCGGGGCAGGTCCGGACCTCGGGGGCGGCGAGCACGTCGGCCCACCGGGCGGCGTTGTCGCGCACCAGGCGTGCCACATCCTCCCGCGGCCACGCCCGGGTGTCGAACCCGCACTCGGGACAGGGGCGCTCGAGCACCCATGTCCAGTCCTTGCTGTCGGGGACGATGACGTTGGAGTCCACGCCCGACACCGTACGAGGCCTGTCGGTTGGTGCGAAGCCGAGCAAGACCCGGCGGCGGGCGCGCTGGTGGAGCTCGAGAGCCGTGTCAGCGCTGCTGCTGCGCCTGCCGGGCAAGGTGGGCGGCCAACGCCCGCAAGCGGCGCCGGGTCTCCCAGCGGAGGGCCGCCAGGGCGACCGGCTTGAGGATCCCGGCGGCGAAGGCGGGCCGGCGGGCGATCGTCAGCGTGTAGGTGACCTCGCTCGCGTGACCCCGAGCGGCCGGTGCCGGATCGACGCCGCCCAGCTGGCGAACAGCGGTGGCCGGTTCACCAGGGTCACCGCCGCCAGGACGGGGCGCCGGAAGGTGACGTAGCGGGTGCAGAAGCTCAGCCCCGGCCCCGGGGCGACCCCGCCGGCCGTCTCGGCCCGGCGAGCAGCGTGTCCCAGTCCAGGCGACGCGGATAGTCGTGGATGAGGTCGAAGGTGGCCTCGACGGTCGCCGGGACGGCCTGCGCCACCACGGCATGCGCGCTCACGCCGCCACCACTCTCGTGGCAGGAGTCGGGACGCGGGCGCGTGGGGAACTGAGCCGCCGGCGAGGTGCTCACCACGCCGAGAGCAGAACCGACATGATCTGCTCCTCGTGGACGGCAACGCCGAGTCGCTGCATCGCCGCGCCGAGCGCCTGGTCCCAGTCGGGCTGCACCTGTCGACCCGACAGCGGCAGGCCGCCGGGGCGAGCCGCGGCCTCGTAGTCGGCGGCCGTCATCTGCCAGGGCACCACCTGACAGCGGGCGAGGAGCCGATTGGCGATCTCTACGCCGGGCCAGTCGAAGTCACCGTGGTAGCGCAGCTCCGCCCCGGATGCCTTGAGGGCGTCGAGGACCTGGAGGCACAGCAGCGACGGCGACCCGGCGCCGCACACGACCGTCGCCGCGCCGGCCGAGGCGAAGCCCTCCAGCACTGCAGGGTTCTCACAGACCAGGACCCGGGTCCCGGCCGCGACCCGGACCGGGTCTCGACGAAGGTCCCACGCCGTGACGTGCACTGGACCCTCGACATCTCGGACCCCGAGGGTGAGGACGGTCTGCGAGACGAGGTCGGGCAGCACTCCCGCCCGTTCCCACACCCCTCGTCGCGCTGCGGGGGACAGCGGCCACGGCTCCCCGACCTCCAGTGCCAGCGCCCGCAGCACGAGACCGGCCACCGGCGCCCCGGCGTCGAGCGCGTGGGCGTCGCCGGCGCAGGAGGCCGCCAGTTCGCTCCGGGAGCGCGGGGCTCCCCCGGCCAGCACGGCGGCCAGCACCTGCACGGCGGAGCGGGCGACCCGCTCCCAGTCCGGCTCGCGGGTCAGGGCGCCGCCCTCCCGCACGGAGGCGAGCCAAGCCGGCACCCAGGCACGGCCGAGGCCGGCGCTGAGCCGGGTCAGCAGCTCGATCGGCTCGGAGCGCCGTGCCTCGGCAGCGGCGCGCTCGGCCCGCAGGTCCCGCAACGGCCCGGTGAGGGCGGTGACCACCTCGGCGAGCGACATCCCGGCCCGGGCCTGCAGGTCGGCCGAGACCGCCTGCAGGTCGACGACGGGTACCACGACGA
>JALYMT010000335.1 GCA_030773555.1 Actinomycetota bacterium
TCGAGAACATCCTGCTCAAGCTGATCCAGGCCGCCGACTACGACGTCAAGAAGGCCGAGACCGGCATCATCTACATCGACGAGGTCGACAAGATCGCCCGCAAGAGCGAGAACCCGTCGATCACCCGCGACGTGTCCGGCGAGGGCGTGCAGCAGGCCCTGTTGAAGATCCTCGAGGGGACGACGGCGTCGGTGCCGCCTCAGGGCGGGCGCAAGCACCCCCACCAGGAGTTCATCCAGATCGACACCACCAACGTGCTGTTCATCGTCGGGGGTGCCTTCGCCGGCCTGGAGAAGATCGTCGAGGGTCGGGTGGGCAAGAAGGGCCTGGGCTTCGGCGCCCAGCTGCGGTCCAAGGCCGAGGTCGACATCCGCGACGTCTTCGCCGACGTCATGCCCGAGGACCTGCTGAAGTTCGGCATGATCCCCGAGTTCATCGGCCGGCTGCCCGTGATCACCAGCGTGCACAACCTCGACCGCGAGGCCCTGGTGCGCATCCTCACCGAGCCGCGCAACGCCCTCACCAAGCAGTACAGGAAGCTCTTCGAGCTCGACGGGGTGGAGCTCGAGTTCACCGAGGACGCCCTCGAGGCGATCGCCGACCAGGCCATCCTCCGCGGCACCGGGGCGCGCGGACTGCGGGCCATCCTCGAGGAAGTGCTGCTCTCGGTCATGTACGAGGTGCCCTCCCGCAAGGACGTCGCCCGCTGCGTCATCACCCGCGAGGTCGTGCTCGAGCACGTCAACCCCACCCTGGTGCCGCGCGAGGTGCCGACGGCCAAGCGGGAGCGCCGCGAGAAGTCCGCGTAGCAGCGGCACCCGGGGAGGCAGTCACTCGGCCTTCCTAGACTCAGGGGGTGACCGTGACGAATGCCCCGCCCGCCGTCGACCTCCCGCCGCAGTACGACCCCACGGCGGTCGAGGCCCGGCTCTACGAGCGGTGGATCGAGCGGGGCTACTTCGAGGTGGACCCCGACAGCGACTCGCCCCCCTTCTGCGTCGTGATCCCGCCGCCCAATGTCACCGGCAGCCTGCACCTGGGGCACGCCTTCGAGCACACCCTGATCGACACCCTCGTCCGGCGGCGGCGGATGCAGGGCTACGAGACGCTGTGGCAGCCGGGCATGGACCATGCCGGCATCGCCACCCAGAACGTCGTCGAGCGCGAGCTGGCCAAGTCGGGCCGGAGCCGCCACGAGCTCGGCCGCGAGGCGTTCATCGACTGCGTGTGGGAGTGGAAGGCGCGCTCCGGCGGCTCGATCTTCGGGCAGATGCAGCGGCTGGGCGACAGCGTGGCCTGGGGCCGGGAGCGGTTCACGATGGACGAGGGCCTGTCGCGAGCCGTGCAGACGATCTTCAAACGGCTCTACGACGACGGGCTCATCTACCGCGCCGAGCGGATCATCAACTGGTGCCCCCGTTGCCTCACCGCGCTCAGCGACATCGAGGTCGAGCACTCCGACGACGAGGGCGAGCTGATCTCCATCCGCTACGGCGACGGCGAGGACGCCATCGTCGTGGCCACCACCCGCGCCGAGACCATGCTCGGGGACACCGGTGTGGCCGTGCATCCCGACGACGAGCGCTACCGCCACCTGGTCGGGCGCGAGGTCGAGCTGCCGCTGACCGGCCGGCGCATCCCGGTAGTCGCCGACGAGCACGTCGACCCGGCCTTCGGCACCGGCGCGGTGAAGGTGACCCCGGCGCACGACCCCAACGACTTCGAGATCGGGCAGCGCCACGGCCTGCCGGCCCCGGTCATTCTGGACGAGCGCGCGGTCATCACCGTGCCCGGCTCCTTCGAGGGGCTCGACCGCTTCGAGGCCCGGCCCGCCGTCGTGCAGGCGCTGCGCGAGGAGGGGCGCATCGTGGCGGAGAAGCGCCCGTACGTCCACGCCGTCGGGCACTGCTCCCGGTGCAAGACGGTCGTGGAGCCGCGGCTGTCGCTGCAGTGGTTCGTGCAGGTCGCGCCACTGGCCGAGGCCGCGGGCGACGCGGTGCGCGACGGGCGGGTGCGCATCCACCCCACCGAGCTCGAGCCGCGCTACTTCGCCTGGGTCGACGACATGCACGACTGGTGCATCAGCCGCCAGCTGTGGTGGGGCCACCGCATCCCGGTCTGGTACGGACCCGACGGCCAGACCGTCGTCGTCGGCCCCGGCGAGACCCCGCCCACCGGTGACGGGTGGCGGCAGGACCCGGACGTGCTCGACACCTGGTTCTCCAGCGCGCTCTGGCCGTTCTCCACCCTCGGCTGGCCCGACGACACCCCCGAGCTGCGGCGGTTCTATCCCAACAGCGTCCTCGTCACCGGTTACGACATCCTCTTCTTCTGGGTCGCCCGGATGATGATGTTCGGGCTGTACGCGATGGACGGGGTCGAGCCGTTCGAGGTCGTCGCGCTGCACGGCATGGTGCGCGACCAGTTCGGCAAGAAGATGTCGAAGTCGTTCGGCAACACCGTCGACCCGATCGACTGGATGGACGCGTACGGCTCCGACGCGCTGCGCTTCACCCTCGCCCGCGGGGCCAACCCGGGCACCGACGTGCCCATCGGCGAGGAGTGGGTGCGGGGGAGCCGCAACTTCTGCAACAAGCTGTGGAACGCGACCCGCTTCGCCCTGCTCAACGGCGCGACGACCGCGACCCCGGTGCCGCCGCGCGAGGCGCTGGCCCCCGCCGACCGGTGGGTGCTGTCGCGGCTGCACGCCACCGTCGCCGAGGTCGACCGCCACCTGGAGGACTTCGAGTTCGCCAAGGCCTGTGACGCGCTCTACCACTTCGCCTGGGACGAGGTCTGCGACTGGTATCTCGAGCTGTCCAAGACGCCGCTGGCGCGCGGCGGCGCGCAGGCCGAGGCCACCCGCGCCGTGCTCGGCCACGTGCTCGACATCCTGCTGCGCCTGCTGCAGCCGGTGGTCCCGTACGTCACCGAGGAACTCTGGGTCGCGCTCACCGGCGGGAAGTCGGTCGTCGTCGCCTCGTGGCCGCAGGCCGACCCCGCGTACGCCGACCCGGCCGCGGAGGAATCGATGGTCGCGCTGCAGCGGCTGGTGACCGAGGTCCGCCGGTTCCGCTCCGAGCAGGGGCTCAAGGACCGGCAGAAGGTGGCGGCCCGCCTCGCCGGCATCGAGGACTCCCCGCTCGGCGCGTACGAGGAGCAGGTGCGCCGCCTCGCCGACCTGACCGCTGCGCCGGACGGCTTCGTGCCCACGGCGAAGCTGCCCGTAGGCCTGGCGGTCGGCACCGTCACCGTCGAGCTCGACCTCGCCGGCGCCATCGACGTCGCGGCCGAGCGCAGGCGGCTCGAGAAGGACCTCGCCGCGGCCGACAAGCGCCGCGCGCAGGCCGCCGGCAAGCTGGGCAACCCGGAGTTCCTCGGCAAGGCGCCGGAGGCCGTGATCGCCAAGGTGCGGGCCGACGCGGCCGGCGCCGAGGAGGAGATCGCCCGCCTCCGGGGCCAGCTCGCCGCGCTGCCGGCGCCCCGATGAGCGAGCGGGCCGAGGTCGACCGGGAGCTCGCGCGCGTCGAGCAGGCGATCCTCGCGCGCGCCCCCGAGCACGACCTCGTCCCCTCGCTGGAGCGCATCGCGGCCCTGCTCGACCTGCTGGGCAGCCCCCAGGCCGCCTATCCGGTCGTGCTGGTCACCGGGACCAACGGCAAGACGAGCACCACGCGCATGATCGAGGCGCTGCTGCGCGGCTTCGGCCTCCATACGGGGGCCTTCACCAGCCCGCACCTGCACTCCGTGCGCGAGCGGATCGCCCTCGCCGGCGAACCCCTCGACCCGCAGCGGTTCGTGCAGGTCTACGACGAGGTCGCGCCGTACGTCGCGATGGTCGACAAGGACAGCGACGTGCCGATGTCGTTCTTCGAGGTGCTGACCGGCATGGCGTACGCCGCGTTCGCCGACGCCCCGGTCGACGTGGCCGTCGTCGAGGTGGGCATGGGCGGCTCCTGGGACGCGACCAACGTCGCCGACGCGGCCGTCGCCGTGGTCACTCCCGTCGCGCTCGACCACACCCGCTTCCTCGGGGAGGAGGTCACGACGATCGCGGCGGAGAAGAGCGGGATCGTCAAGAACGGCGCCTTCGCGGTGCTCGCGCAGCAGTCGCTCCCCGTGGCCGAGGTGCTGCTGCGGCGGGCCGCGGAGGTCGGGGCGACGGTGGCCCGCGAAGGCCTGGAGTTCGGGGTGCTGCGCCGCTCGGTGGCCGTCGGCGGCCAGCTGCTCGCCCTGCGCGGGCTGGGCGGCGACTACGAGGACGTGTTCCTGCCCCTGCACGGCGAGCACCAGGCGCACAACGCGGCCTGCGCGCTGGCGGCGACGGAGGCCTTCCTCGGCGGCGGGCGGGACCTGCTCGACTCCGAGGTGGTGCAGTCCGCCTTGCGAGGTGTCTCCTCGCCGGGTCGGATGGAGGTGCTGCGTCGGTCGCCGACCGTGCTCGTGGACGCCGCGCACAACCCGGCGGGTGCCGAGGCGGCCGCCGCGGCGATCTCGGAGGCCTTCGGCTTTCCCCGGGTGGTCGGCGTAGTCGCGATCTTCGCCGACAAGGACGTCCGGGGCATCCTCGGTGCCTTCGAGCCGGTCCTGGCCGAGGTGGTCGTCACCGAGATGGCCTCGCCCCGGGGCCTGGGCGTCGACGAGCTCGCCGCCCTCGCCGTCGAGGTGTTCGGCCCCGACCGGGTCGAGGTGGCGCCCCGGCTGGACGACGCGATCGAGATCGCCGTCTCCCTGGCCGAGGAGGAGGGGCTCGGGGGCGCCGTGCTCATCACCGGGTCGGTGCGCACCGTCGCCGAGGCCCGGACGCTGCTGGGCGCGGGCTGACCGCGGTGCGTACGCGACGGATCCTGTGCGCCAGCGTCCTCGTCGGCGAGGCGTTCGTGATCTTCTTCGCGCTGCTCGTGGCCAAGGACCTCAGCGACGTGCCCGGTCGCACTCTGCTGGCCGTCGGGGTGCCCGCAGTCCTCGGCTGCGTGCTGCTCGCCGGGCTGCTGCGCTTCCGGTGGGCCTACGCGGTCGGCACCGCGCTCCAGCTGCTGCTCGTCCTCGCCGGCCTCGTCGTGCCCACGATGTTCTTCGTCGGAGCGATCTTCGCCGGGCTGTGGTTCCTCTCCCTCTACCTCGCCGTCCGCGTCGAACGGCTGCGCCGCGAGCAGGGCTGGGCCTGACCCCCCTTCCCCCTAGAGGACACCCGAGCTGCATGATTCCCGCGAGAAGTGCTTGATCAACTCCAAGGGTGCATGATCACCACTCGAGGGGGGGAGGGTGCGGCCATGCCCGAGCGTACCCTGGTCCTGCTCAAGCCCGACGCGGTGCGCCGCGGCCTCATCGGGGAGCTGCTCGGCCGCTACGAGCGCAAGGGCCTGACGATCGTCGCCCTGGACCTGCGCCGCATCGACGCCGAGACTGCCGACCGGCACTACGCCGAGCACGTCGGCAAGGACTTCTACCCGCCGCTGCAGGCCTTCATCACCTCCGGGCCCCTGGTCGCGCTCGTCCTCGAGGGCGACACCGCCATCAACGTCGTCCGGGCGGTCAACGGGGCGACCGACGGCCGGGCGGCGGCGCCGGGCACCATCCGCGGCGATCTGGCGCTGTCGAACCGCGAGAACCTGGTGCACGCCTCCGACTCGGCCGAGTCGGCCCAGCGGGAGATCGCGACGTTCTTCCCCGGTCTGCCCGGGTCTGCGTAGAAATCTCCGCTTCAGTTCCGGGCGTCCCTGTCGAGAACAGAAAAGCCTGGTAGCGGCTTCGCGGCCGGGCAGCTCGAAGTCCCCTCGACGCCCGGGAAGGCTCCCGCCCGCGATGGCCAACAACATGTCGTTTATCGGCCGTGACATGGCCGTCGACCTCGGCACCGCCAACACCCTCGTGTACGTGCGTGGCAAGGGCATCGTGCTCAACGAGCCCTCGGTCGTGGCGATCAACTCCAACACCGGCGGCATCCTCGCCGTCGGCGCCGAAGCCAAGCGGATGATCGGGCGTACGCCCGGCAACATCGTCGCGATCCGGCCCCTCAAGGACGGCGTGATCGCCGACTTCGACACCACCGAGCGCATGCTGCGCTACTTCATCCAGAAGGTGCACCGCCGCCGCCACCTGGCCAAGCCGCGCATCGTCGTCTGCGTCCCCAGCGGGATCACCGGCGTCGAGCAGCGCGCGGTCAAGGACGCGGGGTACGCCGCCGGCGCGCGCAAGGTCTACATCATCGAGGAGCCGATGGCGGCCGCGATCGGCGCGGGCATGCCGGTGCACGAGCCGACCGGCAACATGGTCGTCGACATCGGCGGCGGCACCACCGAGGTCGCGGTGATCTCCCTCGGCGGCATCGTCACCGCCCAGAGCATCCGCGTCGGCGGCGACGAGCTCGACAACGCGATCATCCAGTACGTCAAGAAGGAGTACTCGCTGATGCTCGGCGAGCGCACCTCCGAAGAGATCAAGATGGCGATCGGGTCG
>JALYMT010000336.1 GCA_030773555.1 Actinomycetota bacterium
GCGAAGAGCTTGCCCCGCTTGGCGTCGATGACGGCCTTCTTGTGCTTGGTCGTCGCCCACTTGGAGTGGCCGCTCATCGGTCCTCCTTGCCGGCCGCCCTCACCAGGTCGACGAAGTAGCGGTGCACGCGGTCGTCCCCGGTCAGCTCGGGGTGGAAGCTCGTCGCCACCAGGTTCCCCTGACGAACGGCGACGATCCTACCGTCGGCCTCGCCACCCTCGACCCGGCCGAGCACCTCGACGTCGGGGCCCACCTGCTCCACCCAGGGCGCGCGGATGAACACCGCGTGCACGGGACCCTCGGGCAGGTCGGCCCAGGTCACGTCGGACTCGAACGAGTCGACCTGGCGGCCGAAGGCGTTGCGCCGGACGATCACGTCGAGCCCGCCGAGGGTCTCCTGGTCGGGCGGCGCGTCCCGCAGCTGGTCGGCGAGCAGGATCATGCCCGCGCACGACCCGTACGCGGGCAGGCCGGCCTTGATGCGGGCCCGCAGCGGCTCGAGGAGCTCGAACGTGCGCGCCAGCTTGGCGATCGTCGTCGACTCCCCACCGGGGATCACGACGCCGTCGAGGCCCTCGAGCTCCTCCGGGCGGCGTACGGAGACCGCCCGCGCCCCCGCGGCTTCGAGGGCCCGCACGTGCTCGCGCACGTCGCCCTGGAGGGCCAGGACGCCGATGACGGGCTGGCGACGGCTGGAATCCGCTGCGGAGCTCACGTGCTCCGAGTCTAGGGTCGTCCGCGGTCGACGGTCGTACGCGACGATCAGGAGTGCGCGCGTTCGTAGGCGGCGACGATGTCGGCCGGCATCCGGCCCCGCTCACCGACGGCGAAGCCGGCGGCCCGCGCCCAGACCCGCACCGCCCCCGGGTCCACCCCTGCCGCGACGACCGGCTCCGGGGACTTCTTCTCCGGCGCGGCCTGCGCGCGGGCGCGAACCTCGTCGGCGGCGCGGGTCCCGCCGATGGCCGGAGGCTCGCTCAGGTGGGAGACGGTCAGGGCCTCCGGGGGCAGTGCTCCGGCCAAAGCGGCGAGGTGGGCGTGATGACTGAAGACGATCACCTGCCACTGTCGCGCCAGGTCCGCCAGGACGCGTAGGGCGGCTGCGGCCCGGTCGTCGTCAGAGGTCATGAGCACGTCGTCCAGGACGACGGGCAGAGGAGGAGCGCCGCTGGCCTGCCGCTCCTTCTGCAGTGAGTCGATCCCGGCCAGCCGGAGGGCGAGGAAGACCTGGTCGGCCGTCCCCTCCGACAGCTCGGAGGGCGCCCGCCGCTCCTCGTCGGCGCCGATGACGACCAGACCCTTGCCGTTGGCCCCGTCGGTGACGCCCAGAGCGACGTAGCGACCTCCGGTCAAGCGTTCCAGGAGGACGCCGGCCTCGTCGAGCAGGGGCGAGGCGTGCTTGCGCTCGTACTCCTCGAGTTCGCCGCGGAGGAGCTCGCTCTGGAGGCGGGCCACCAGGTAGCGCTCCACCCCCTCCGCCACCTCCGCCAGGTGCTCCTGGGCTCGGGCGTGCAGGTCGGCCGCGCCGTCAGTGGCGGTGAGGGCGCGCTCCTGCGATTCGGCGTCCGCGTGGCGCGCCAGCTCTTTCCTCAGGTCGGCTTCGGCGAGTTCCTGCTCCTCCGTAGCCGAGGCCGAAGCAGCGTCCAAGGTCTGTTGCTCGGTGAGCGCCAGCTCCGAGACCAGGGCGCCTACGACGTCAGCAATGTCGACAGCCGCGCGCACCAGGTCGGTGAGTCGTTTCGCTTCTGCGTCGAGCTCGTCCAGGTCGCGGCCCCGCTCGGCGGCTCGGCTCAGCTCCTCCAGGTCGGGCACGCTGGCCGCCGCACGCAGGCGCTCGAGCTCGTGGAGCGCATCCTCGCGACGGGCCTGTTCCTCCCGCGCCTTCGCGTGGACCTGCGCGAGCCGGCGGTCCAGGTCCTCGGCCCTCGTCCGGACCGACGCCGCGTCGTCGAGACGTCGGGCCAGGGCGGGGATCACGACTTCGTCACCGTCGAGCGGACGACCATGACGTCTCGTGAGGGACTCGACCGCCCCGACGAAGGCGTCGTGCCGGTCCCTGGCGTCCGTGGTGTCGCCCTGGCGTACGTCGGCCTGCCGCTGGAGCGCGCGGGCCTCGCGCACGAGGTCCCGGCGACGACTCCAGCCGGACACGTCCAGGCCCTCGGGGACACCCGACGCGCCCAGCAGGTTCCGCCACCGCGTGACCGTGGCCTGGCACGAGGACACGGCGTCGTCGTAGTCGCGGCGTGCCTCCCCTTCGAGCCTTACCAGCTGCTCGGAGGCGGCCCGCCCCTCCCGGGCGTCGTCGGCCTCCTGGAGCAGGAGGCGGGCCGTCTCCAGGAGGGCGTCGAGGTCGAATCCCGGCCGAGGACGACCGGCCCACGCGAGAACCGCGGACAGCGCCCCCACCTGGGAGTCCACCTGGTGCTGCAGGCCTGCGATCCGGCTCTGAGCCGCCGACATCTGCGTCTGGGCGGCGCGGGCGGCTTCCACCTGGCGACGGATCTCCCCGGCGTTCGGGACGCGAGGGCAGGCGTCGCCCAGGTCCGGCCAGAGGGAGCGCCAGGCTCGATCGGCTTCCTCGGCCGCCCGGGTCGTCGCGTCCAGATCGCGCACCATCTCGGCGTGCGCTGACTCCCGCTGGGAGAGGATCCGGGACAGTTCCGCGCGCCGAGCGGCCGTGTCGGCGTGCTTCATCAGGCGGTCGGCGAGGACGTCGACCCGGGAGGTGGCTCGTTCCACCCGGGTGGGCAGATCGGTCGCCTCTGTCGGCGGTCGCCGCTGGAGCCAGGCGGTGACCAGCTCGGCCACGGACGCATCCCGTACGCGGCGGGCCACCGTGAGCTCGTTCGGGTGGGGGACGTCGGGGTCCTGCGAAGCTGCCAGATCGTGTCGGGCACCCTCCAGCGAGGACGTGTCCCGTTCGACCCGCTGCCGTGCCTCCTTCTCGGCGGCCTCCGCCGTGGTCAGCAGGTCGCCGACCTCGGTCATCGTCGCCGAGGACGGCATGCTCGCGGGCACGGGCGCTCCCGTGGGCAGCCCGGCCAGCCGGAGCGCGTCGTCGCGGCGAACCATGGCAGCGGCGTGCTCCTCCACGGCCGCTCGCTGGGCGCTCACCGCCGACCCGGCCGCTCGGACAGCTTCGTAGGCCTCGCGTACGGCGGTCACGATGTCGGCCTCGACGTCGGCCCGATCAGCATCGGCGTCGGCCACGCGCCTCGCGGCGGTGAGCACCGCCTCCCGCCGGTCCTCGACCAGCTGCTCGGCGCGCCGCAGCTCGTCGCCGAGCTCGTCGAGCTGCACCACGCGGTCCGCGGGTACGTGCAAGGCCGCCAGGAGCTCCAGCACCCCGCGCGGGTCGGTGTCCCCCACGAGCTCGGCTAGCAGCGCGGCGGCGTTCTGCCCGAGCGCCGATGCTTCTCGGGAGAGTTCGACCGCGCGCCGCCCGTCCTCCAGGCGTGCTTCGGACTCGGCGTGCAGGCGACGGATGTCGGCCGCGTCGGCGAGGAGCGCGTCCTCGACCACAAGGCTCGACCGCTGCGCCCCGAGCTGCTCGAGGTCCTCGCTCAGTGCCCTGAGTGCTTGGTCAGCTGCTTCTCGTGCGCCCTGCGCCCCCTCCAGGGCCGCACGACCCGAGCGGTCAAGGACGGCTCCCCCGCAACGAAGGGTGTCGGCTCGCCGGCGGGCCTCCTCGAGCCGGCGGGCGTGCGGGGCCGCCCGGAGCCGCGCGGCGGTGTCGGTCACGGCCGCCCGAGCGATCCTGGCCCGCTGTTCGGCTCGCTGGACGGCTCGGGCCGCGTGCTCCTTGTCCTCGCGCACCGCCCGGACCTGCTGGCTGTTGGCCATCGCCTCGGCGGCGCGCTTCTTGGCCTGGTCATATTCCGTGTGGGCCTTGCGTACGGCGACGCTCTTGTTGCCCCTGTGCTCCTTGTAGAGCGATGCCACGGTCTGGTCGAGCTCGGCGAGCAGCTCGCGAACCGCCTGACCGCTCCTGGCCGCGAAGACGAGCTCGGCGAGGTCGCCGTTGCCCCGGCAGAGCTGACTCCCGCCCTCCCGCAGCTCGGCGTGCGAGAGACCGAAGGACTCCCGCCATCGGCTCCGGGAGTCACGAGCGGCCTGCCACGAGCACGTGAGGTCTTCGCCCGTGTCGATCCGACTCAGGCCGGTGCTCCGCCGCACGACCTGGACCGGGTCGGCGCCCGGCACCGCGAGGCGGGCCTGCACGGCCAGTGCCGGTCGGCCGTACCGAAATGCCTGCGACGACTGGTGGGGGATGCCCCACAGGAGGTCCGACAGCGCCTCCAGCGCCGTCGACTTCCCGGCCTCGTTGACCCCGACGACGAGAGTGAGTCCCGTCGGCCCGAACTCGACCGAGCGGTCGCTGAACGCCCCGTAGCGCTGGAGGGTGAGCGAGAGGACCCGCATCAGTTCTCCCGGGACGCGAGGCGGGCGGTAAGACCGGTGATCGCCTCGCGGGCCAGGGCCGCGAGCAACTCCTCGTCGCCCAGATCGAGAGCGGATTCCGAGCGCAGGTCGCGCCCGAACTCCCTGTCCAGGGGCCGGGCGATGGTGCGCAGGCGCCCGACGTCGACGCTCAGCTCCTGACCGGCGCGCTCGAGGGAGTCGAGCAGCTCGGGCTCCACGCTGCGTTGCTCCCTGGGCGCAAGCGCCGTGGACCGCACCTGTTCCACCGTGATGTCGTGCCGGCCGGCGACCAGGGACACCTCTTCATGGAGTCGCTCCCGGTCGGCGAGGGTGGCAGCCGCGCCGGTCGTACCGCTCACGCCGACCCGGGCGACGAGCAGACGGCCCTCGGCCTCGACCCGCGCATCCCGGAACCGCTCCTCGAGAGCGACGAGTACGTCCTCGAGGCCGGCTGCCCCGGTGGCGTCGACGTCCACGACCGCCCAGCGGGCGACATCGAGGGGGACGTGCCGAAGCGCGGCTCGCTCGTCGGGCTCGACGTCCACAACGAGAGCGCCCTTCGGGCCGGTCTCCCTGGGGGTGCGGCCCTGCAGGTTCCCGGAGAACGCGGCGACCCGGTGACCCTTGTTGACCACCGTGTGCTCGTGGACGTGACCGAGGGCGAAGTAGTCGTACTCGGTGCGCTCCAGGTCGTAGGGAGTGCAGGGAGCGTAGTCGGCGTGACCTTCGGCTCCCGTGACCGCCGTGTGCAGGATGCCGACGTTGACCAGGCCGGGTACGCGCTCCGGATAGGCGACGACGAGGTTCTCGGTGACGGCCCGCCGAGCGAAGCCCTGACCGTGGACGGCGAGGCCCAGATCGTCTCGGAGGACGCTTTCGGCGCGCTGGGTCGAAAGCACGGCCACGTTCGGCGGCAGCGTGAGCGCTCTGGTGATCACGCTCTCGGCGTCGTGGTTCCCCGCCGCCATGAACACGGGAATGCCGTGGTCGTGGAGCACGCCCATCTGCTCCGCGAAGAAACGGCCGGTGGCGTAGTCGGCCCAGTTGCCGTCGTAGATGTCCCCGGCGAGCACCAGCGCCCGCGCCTTCTCGTGGACGACGAGGTGGACGAGGTTCTCCAGCGCGCGGCGCGAGGCCTGCCGCAACTGCTGCGCCACGTCATCGTCCTGCAGGCGCGAGAGACCACGCAGCGGGCTGTCCAGGTGGAGATCCGCCGCATGCACGAGCCGCATGTCTCTCCTAGGTGAGGCGAGAGAGCGTGTCGGACGGCCCGCTCGACGAAGATTAGGCCGGTGGAGAGCCGGAAGGTTACAGCAGTGTCATTACCCTGATTACCCCAGTACAGGCGGGGCGGAGGTCACCGGTTGAGCGCCGGTGACAAGACACTGCCCCCGACCCTGGAGGGCGGGGGCAGCGACTGGACCGCTGGGGACAGCAGCAGCCGCGGCGATGACTACCAGCCGCGGGCGGCGTAGCGGTCCTGCGGGGCCAGCTTGTCGAGGCCGATGCCGACCATGGCCTCCCCGAGGCCGCGGGAGACCTTGGCGATCACGTCGGGGTCGTCGTGGAAGGTGGTGGCCTTGACGATGGCCTCGGCCCGCTTGGCCGGGTCGCCGGACTTGAAGATGCCCGAGCCGACGAAGACGCCCTCCGCACCCAGCTGCATCATCATCGCCGCGTCGGCCGGGGTGGCGATGCCACCGGCGGTGAACAGCACGACGGGAAGCTTGCCCAGCTCGGCGACCTCCTTGACCAGGTCGTACGGCGCGCGGTGCTCCTTGGCGGCGGCGTAGAGCTCCTCGTCGTCCATGCCGGTGAGCGCGCGGATCTCGGCGCGGATCTGGCGCATGTGCCGGGTGGCCTCGACGACGTTGCCGGTGCCGGCCTCGCCCTTGGAGCGGATCATCGCCGCGCCCTCGCCGATGCGGCGCAGGGCCTCGCCGAGGTTGGTCGCTCCGCACACGAAGGGCACGGTGAACGCCCACTTGTCGATGTGGTGGGCCTCGTCGGCGGGAGTGAGCACCTCGGACTCGTCGACGTAGTCGACGCCGAGGGCCTGCAGCACCCGGGCCTCGACGAAGTGCCCGATGCGGGCCTTGGCCATCACCGGGATGGACACCGTGGAGACGATGCCCTCGATCATGTCGGGGTCGCTCATGCGGGCGACGCCGCCGTTGGCCCGGATGTCGGCGGGCACCCGCTCGAGGGCCATGACCGCGACGGCGCCGGCGTCCTCGGCGATCTTCGCCTGCTCGGGCGTGACGACGTCCATGATCACGCCGCCCTTGAGCATCTCGGCCATGCCCCGCTTGACCCGGGCGGTGCCGGTCGCATCGGTGCTGCTGCCGTTGACGGAACTGGCGGGATTGCTGGACACGACGACCTCCTGGGGGAACCTGGACTTCTCCATCGTAGGCCGCGGGAAGTAGCTCCAGCCGGGCGTCGGGGAAGCGTCCGGGGTGATCGTCGGGGGCGGGGAGGAGGGTGCTGCGGATACGGCGGCGCCGCTAGGGGGTGGTGAGCGTGCTCGGGATCGCGTCGTCCATCTCGAAGCTCGCCGGCATGGGGGCGTGTCCGGCGAGCCGCAGCAGGCGTACGGTCCGCTTCGCGCGCACGACGCGCACGGCCCGGACGGCGTCGTTGTAGAAGCGCCGCGCCAGCGTCACCCGCCGGGTGGCGGAGGCGAGCTCCGTGATCAGTTCGTCCCCGAGCGGATCGGCTCGCAGCTCCTTGACCGCCTCGGGCTGCAGCGCGGCCTGGAGCGCGGCGGTGAGGTCGCTCTCGCTGAGCTCACGCGTGTCACCCTCCCGCTCGCGCGCCTCGTGCGCGGCGCCGGCGAGGAGCACCGCGGTGGCCGGGTCGAGCAGGCCGGAGGTGGCGAGCTCGAGGGCGATCGAGGCGCGGCGCACCAGCTGCGCGTCGAGGGCGGAGCGGGCCCCCTCGACCCGGGCGTGCAGGCGGTCGAGGCGGGTGGCCGTCCAGGAGAGGTACCAGGCCAGGCTCAGCAGGGCGAGCAGGACGAGCACCACGACCAGGGCGTCCCGTGCCCCGCTCATCGCCGCCAGCGTCCCAACCGGCCGCCTGCCACGTCCTCCCGTACGGCACCCGCGCCCGCGGCGACGGTTTCGTAGACGGCGAGCACGTCCTCGGCGACCCGCGACCAGTCGTAGCGGCCGACGCGCCGGGTGGCGGCGGCGGCCAGTCGTGCCCGCTGCGGCGCGTCGCCCAGCAGCTGGCCGAGGCAGCGGGCCAGCGCCGGCGCGTCGCCGACCGGAAAGGTCATCCCCGCCTGACCCCCGTCGAGGACCCGGCGGAAGGCCTCGAGGTCGCTGGCCAGCACCGGCGCCCCCGCGGCCATGGCCTCCACCAGCACGATGCCGAAGCTCTCACCACCCAAGTTGGGGGCGACGTAGACGTCGAGCGAGCGCAGCAGCCGGGCCTTCTCGTCCTCGGAAACCTGGCCGAGGAAGGTGACGGCCGGCCGCACCGGGGGTGGCAGTGAAGCGACCCCCTCCGCGAGCTCGCCCCGCCCGGCGACGAGCAGGCGGGCGCCCGGGTGGTGCACCAGGGCCCGCCCGAAGGCCTCGAGCAGGACGGCGAGGCCCTTACGGGGCTCGTCCGTACGCCCGATGAAGCCGACCGTGCCGCCGGGAGCGCGCCACTCCGGCCGGGGCAGCGCGCGCGCGAAGCGCTCGACGTACACCCCGTTGGGAATCAGGACGGCGTCGCCGCCGAGATGCTCGACGAGGGTGCGCCGGGCGTCCTCGGAGACGGCGATCCGCGCGCTGATCTTCTCGAGAGTGGGATAGAGGATGGGGTAGGCCGCGACCATGGCCCGCGAGCGCAGCGTGGCGGTGTGGAAGGTGCCGACGATCGGCCCCGACGCCGCCCAGCAGGCCAGCACGGACAGGCTGGGGGTGACCGGCTCGTGCACGTGCAGCACGTCGAACTCCCCCTCGCGCAACCAGCGGCGCACGCGCGCGGCCGACAGCGGCCCGAAGGTAAGCCGCGCCACCGACCCGTTGTAGGGCACCGGCACCGCCCGCCCGGCGGGCACCACGTAGTCCGGCAGCTCCGACGGGGACTCGTCGTCGCCGCTGTCGGCCGGGGCGAGCACGGAGACGCCGTGCCCCCGGGCGAGCAGGTGCTCGGCGAGGTCGCGTACGTGGAACTGCACCCCCCCGGGCACGTCCCAGGAGTAGGGGCAGACGAGCCCGACCCTCATCGCCGGCGCCCCCCGGAACGGCCGTCCACGCCGCCGACGCCGTCGGAGCCGTCGAGCCAGAGTGGCTGGAGCATGTGCCAGTCCTGGGGGGCGGCGGCGATCGCGTCCGCGAAGACGTCGGCGACCTGCTGGGTCGCGGCGGCCACCCGGTGACGGGTGGTGCCCGTCGCGGGCGGCACGACCTCGGCGGCGATCGTGAGCACGATGCCGCGCTCGTCGTAGACGGGAGTCACCGGGTGCAGCGGAGCACCGGTGAGCACGGCCAGCAGAGCCGGCCCGGGAGGCATCGTCGCGCGGGCGCCGAAGAAGTCGACGGGGATGCCGCTCGCGCGCAGGTCACGGTCGGCGAGCAGGCAGACCACCCGGTTCGCCCGCAGCCGGTCGGCCAGGGTGCCGAGCAGCGCGCGCTCGGCGGCCCCCGTGGGGGCGGTGAGCGGCAGGATCTCCATGCCGAGGCCCGCGCGGAAGCCGGCGAACCGCTCGTAGAGCCGCTCGGGGCGCAGCCGCTCCGCCACCGTGGTGACCGGCGCGCCGGTCAGGCAGGCCCACGCCCCCGCGTGGTCCCAGTTGCCGAGGTGCGGCAGTGCGGCGACGAAGCCCCGGCCCTGGCCGAGGGCCGTGCGCAGCTGCTCCTCGCCCACGGGGGTGACGGCACCGACGATTCGATCCCGATCCCAGTTCGGCATCCGGAAGACGTCGCACCAGTACCGCAGGTAGGACCGCATGCCGGCCCTGCTCAGCTCGCGCAGCGCCCGCTCCCCGGCGCCGGGAGCGACCCGGCGCAGATTCGCCTCCAGTTGTCGCACCGACGGCCCACGGCGCTGCCAGGCCGCGTCGGCGGCGCGGGCGAACAGCCGGTAGGCGGCCTGCTCGGGCAGCCGCCGGACGCCGGCCCAGCCGGCGGCGTACCCGGCGTACATCAGCGAGGTCCGCAGCTCCGCCGCGGTGAGGGGGGACATCGGTGGGGCGACGCGTCAGCCCGCCGCACCCTCGGCGCCGACCGGCAGCAGCGCCTGGCGGCGTACGACGAGCATCCGCTGCGCGACGGTAACGGTCGCGGCGGCGGCGAGCAGCCAGAGGGCGGCGGCCTGCACGTAGGGCACGCCGATGCCGGCCAGACCTGTGGCGAGCAGCACGACGACGACACGGTCGGCGCGCTCGGCGATGCCCACGTCCGCCGACATCCCCAGCGACTCCGCGCGGGCCTTCGCGTACGGGACCACCGACCCGGTCACCAAGCAGTAGAGGGCGAGGGCCGCCATCAGCAAATCGGCGCCGCGCCCGGCGAACCACAGCACCAGGCCGGCGAAGATGGCGCCGTCGGCGACGCGGTCGAGGGTGCTGTCGAGGAACGCCCCCCAGCGGCTGGGCCGGCCCGAGACCCGGGCCATCGTGCCGTCGACGGTGTCGGACAGGGCGAACAGCGCGACCGCGATCGTGCCCCAGAAGAAGTGACCCCGCGGATAGAGGCCCAGCGCCGCTGTGCAGACGCCGAGGGTGCCGACCAGGGTGACGACGTCGGGGCTCACGCCGGCCCGCAGCAGCGCCCGCGCCGCCGGGGTGAAGGCGCGCGTGGCGAACGCGCGCGCGTAGCGGTTGAGCATCGTCTCCGGCCTCGTGGACGTCGGTCGAGCCGATGGTAGCGAGCTTCCTCCGGTCACGTGTCGGCCGCGACTCCCCGTCCGACCCCTTGTCAGGCAGGAGTCTCCGGAGGAGGGTGAGGGGCTCGCTGCGAGAGCTCGACAACCGCAAGATCTCCCGGGCAGGAGGACATCGATGGCTTCCACTTCGAGCGCCCACGGGGCCGCCGGCAGGGCACCGGCGGCCTCCCAGCCGGGCGACATCCGCAACGTCGTGCTGGTGGGCCACAGCGGAGCAGGCAAGACCACGCTGGTGGAGGCCCTGCTCCTCGCCACCGGCACCATCGTGCGCGCCGGGCGCGTGGAGGAAGGCACGACGGTCAGTGACTTCGACGAGGCCGAGGTGCGCCAGCAGCGCTCCATCGCGCTGTCCCTCGCGCCGTTCGAGCACGAGGGCGTGAAGGTCAACCTGCTCGACACCCCCGGCTACGCTGACTTCGTCGGTGACCTGCGCGCCGGGCTGCGCGCGGCCGACGCCGCGCTGTTCGTGGTGTCCGCCGTCGACGGGGTCGACGGATCGACGCGCATGCTGTGGGAGGAGTGCGCCGCCGTCGGCATGCCGCGGGCGGTCGTCGTCACCAAGCTCGACTCACCCCGGGCGGACTTCGACGAATCGGTGGCGGTGTGCCAACGCGTCTTCGGCGAGGGCGTGCTGCCGCTCTACCTGCCGCTCGCCGACGAGGACGGCACCATCGGCGGCCTGATCGGGCTGCTCAGCCAGCAGGTGTACGACTACAGCAGCGGCTCGCTGGCCCTGCGCCCCCCGGACCCCGAGCACCTGCCGCTGATCGCCGACGCCCGCGGCGCCCTGATCGAAGGCATCATCGCCGAGTCCGAGGACGAAGGCCTCATGGACCGCTACCTGAACGGCGAGGAGATCGACACCAAGACCCTCGTCGACGACCTCGAGACGGCGGTCGCGTACGGCTCCTTCTATCCGGTCCTCGCCGCGTCCTCGCCCCGGGGCATCGGGATCCTCGAGCTGCTCGAGGTCATGAGGCAGGGCTTCCCCTCGCCGCTGGAGCACGAGGTGCCCGCGGTCACCGGCGCGGACGGCTCGCCCGTCGGACCGCTGACCTGCGACCCCTCGGGTCCCCTGCTGGCCGAGGTGGTCAAGACCACGAGCGACCCGTACGTCGGGCGCATCAGCGTGGTCCGCGTCTTCTCCGGCACCCTGCGCCCCGACACGGTGGTGCACGTCTCGGGCCACGCCAGCTCCTTCTTCGGCGCCGAGCGGGGGCACGAGGACCACGACGTCGACGAGAAGGTCGGCGGTCTGAGCGTGCCGCTGGGCAAGACCCTGCGGCCGGCCGAGGCCTGCATCGCCGGCGACATCTGTGCCGTCGCCAAGCTCGCGCGCGCCGAGACCGGCGACACGCTCTCCGACAAGGAGCGGCCGCTGCTGATGGAGCCGTGGGTCATGCCCGAGCCGCTGCTGCCGGTCGCGATCGTCGCGACGTCGAAGGCCGACGAGGACAAGCTGTCGCAGGGACTGGCCCGGTTGGTCGCCGAGGACCCGACCCTGCGTCTCGAGAACAATTCCGAGACCGCCCAGCTGGTGCTGTGGTGCATGGGCGAGGCGCACGTCGACGTGCTGCTCGACCGTTTGCGCCACCGCTACGGCATCGAGGTGGAGTCGATTCCGCTGCGCGTGTCCCTCCGTGAGACCTTCGCCGCGCCCGCTCGCGGCCACGGGCGGCACGTGAAGCAGTCCGGCGGCCACGGTCAGTACGCGGTCTGCGACCTCGAGGTCGAGCCGCTCCCCTCCGGCAGCGGCTTCGAGTTCGTCGACAAGGTCGTCGGCGGCGCCGTCCCCCGCCAGTTCATCCCCTCGGTCGAGAAGGGCGTCCGCGCGCAGATGGAGCGGGGCGTGCTCACGGGCTATCCGGTCGTGGACCTGCGCGTCACCCTGCACGACGGCAAGGCGCACTCCGTCGACTCCTCCGACATGGCCTTCCAGACCGCCGGCGCCCTCGCCCTCAAGGAGGCGGCGAAGGCGACCACGGTGTCACTGCTCGAGCCCGTCGACGAGCTGTCCGTGCTCGTCAGCGACGAGTACGTGGGCGCGGTCATGAGCGACCTCTCGGGCCGGCGCGGCCGCGTCCTGGGGACGGAGCCGGTCGGCGGCGGCGGGCGCAGCGTGGTGCGCGCCGAGGTGCCGGAGCTGGAGCTCTCGCGGTACGCGATCGACCTGCGCTCGGTCTCGCACGGCACCGGCACGTTCTCCCGGCGTTACCTGCGCCACGAGCCCATGCCCGCCCACGTGGCCAGCAAGGTCCACCCGTCACCGTGACCCCCTCGAGGTTGATCATGCACTGCTCGCGGTGAGCGTGCAGCTCTGGTCTTGATCATGCAGTTCGTGCGGAACTGGCGGGTGGTT
>JALYMT010000337.1 GCA_030773555.1 Actinomycetota bacterium
CACGTCACCCTCGTCACCGCCGCCCAACTCTTCCTGACCGTGCTGCGGGCCGACCCAAAAGCGGCGCTGCGGGCCTGAGCCTCTACGCCGTCCTGCGCGAGCTCCAAGCCCTGCTCGCCACCTGGACGGCACCTGCACCGTCTGCGGACACCCCGCCCCGGCCAGACCCCGAGCACCGACCTAACCAAGCACTACTAGCCCGCTACCCCCAGCTGTACAGCCGCATCGGCTTCGCCCACGAGTACCGCCCGCTCACGACCGAGGAACTCACCGCGATCCTCACCCACCGCTGGCACACCGAGGGCATGACCAGCGGCAGCGACGAGTTCACCGAGACCGTCGCGATCGCCACCATCGCCCGCATCACCTGCGGCAACTTCCGCCTCATCGACCGCCTGCTCAGCCAGATCCAGCGCATCCTCGAGATCAACTCCCTCGACAACGTCACCCAGGAAGTCGTCGAAGCCGCCCGCGAAGCTCTCCTCGTCGACGGCGACCCGCACCGACCCGGCCACCAACCGCCGCTGCCCTGCGGCCAGATAGCCCTGCAAGTCACAGCTGATCGGCTACGCAGGTCTCCACCGACGTGCAGGACCTCACCGCCCGACGCGAGGCACTGGCCGGCCTCGGTCGCCAGTTGGGCGAAGTCCTCAGTGGCCGGCCTCCTGCCAGGTGCGGCCCACACCGACGGAGACGTCGAGCGGTACCGACAGCGCGACCGCCGAGCCCATGGCGTCGCGCGCGAGGGCCTCGAGGCCGGCACGCTCACCCAGGGCGACCTCGAAGACGAGTTCGTCGTGCACCTGCAGCAGCAGCCGGGAGCGCAGCCCCTCGGCGCGCAGCCGGCGGTCGACCTCGAGCATCGCGATCTTGATGATGTCGGCGGCGGACCCCTGGATGGGAGCGTTGAGGGCCATCCGCTCGGCCATCTCGCGGCGCTGCCGATTGTCGCTGGTCAGGTCCGGGAGGTAGCGGCGCCGCCCGAGGATCGTCTCGGTGTAGCCCGTCGTCCGGGCCTGGTCGACGATGTCGCGCAGATAGTCGCGGATGCCGCCGAAGCGCTCGAAGTACTCCCCCATCAACCCCCGCGCCTCCTCCGGGGGAATCGTGAGCTGCTGCGCGAGGCCATAGGCGGAGAGCCCGTACGCGAGCCCGTACGACATCGCCTTGATTTTCGCCCGCATGTCAGGGGTCACCGCGTCGGGTGGCACCGCGAAGACCCGGGAGGCGACGAAGGCGTGCAGGTCCTCCCCGGAGTGGAAGGCCTCGATGAGGGCGGCGTCCTCCGACAGGTGCGCCATGATCCGCATCTCGATCTGGCTGTAGTCGGCGGTCAGCAGGCACTCGAAGCCCGGCCCGACGACGAAGCCCTCCCGGATGCGCCGGCCTTCGTCCGTACGGATCGGGATGTTCTGCAGGTTCGGGTCGGTGGAGGAGAGCCGTCCGGTCGCCGCGATCGTCTGGTTGAAGGTGGTGTGGATGCGCTCGTCGTCAGCGACGGTCTCGAGCAGCCCGGTGACGGTCTGGCGCAGCCGGGAGGCGTCGCGGTGGCGCAGCAGGTGCGCGAGGAACGGGTGCCCGGTCTGCACGTGCAGGGCCTGCAGCGCGTCGGCGTCGGTGGTGTAGCCGGTCTTGGTGCGCTTGGTCTTGGGCATGCCCAGCTCGTCGAAGAGCACGACCTGCAGCTGCTTGGGCGAGCCGAGGTTGATCTCGTGGCCGATGACGGCGTACGCCTCGTCGGCGGCGGCCTTGACCTCGGCCGCGAAGTAGGCCTCGAGCCCGCCCAGGTGCCCGGTGTCCACCGAGATCCCGGTGCGCTCCATGCGCGCCAGCACGCCCACGAGCGGCAGCTCGACCTCGCGCAGCAGCCGGGTGCCGCCCCGCGTCTCCAGCTCCGCGTCGAGGGCCTCGGCCAGGTCGATCACGGCCCGGGCGCGCACCATCGCGGTCTCCGCGCCCAGCTCGTCGTCGCCGGCGTCGCCGTCGAACGTGAGCTGCGCACTGGCGCCCTCCTCGCCCTCGGCCCGCAGCTCCCGGCGCAGGTAGCGCAGCGTGAGGTCGGCGAGGTCGTAGCTGCGCTGGTCGGGGCGGGCCAGGTAGGCCGAGAGCTCGGTGTCACTCGTGAGCCCGGCCAGCTCCCAGCCGCGGGCGGCGAGCGCGTGCGAGGGGCCCTTGGCGTCGTGCAGGGCCTTCGGCCGGTCGGCGGCGGCGAGGAAGCGGGCGAGGGCCTCGTCGTCGTCCGGGTCCAGCTGGCGCGGGTCGACGAAGACGGCGACGCCCTCGGGGCAGGCGAGCGCGACGCCGTGCGCGTCGCCCGTGCCCCGCCCCCAGGCGCCCACCACGTGCATCCCCAAGCGACGCCCGGTCGGGGCGTGCTCCTCGAGCCAGGCGCCGAGCTCACCCGGTGCCACCCGGCCGCCAGCGAGCTCGAAGCCCTCCTCGGCCTCCGGCTCGACCGCCTCGAGGGTGGCGTACAGCCGGTCGCGCAGCACGCGGAACTCCAGCGCGTCGAACACCCGGTGCACGGCGTCGCGGTCCCAGGGCTGCAGGGCCAGGTCGCCGGGTTGCACGTCGATGGGCATGTCGCGCACCAGCTGGGTGACGCGGCGGTTGGTGAGTACCTGCGCGAGGTGCGCGCGCAGGGCGTCGCCCGCCTTGCCCTTCACCTCGTCGACCCGGGCGACGAGCGCGTCCAGCCCGCCGAACTCCACGATCCACTTCGCCGCCGTCTTCTCCCCCACGCCCGGGATGCTCGGCAGGTTGTCGCTGGGGTCGCCCCGCAGGGCCGCGTAGTCGGGATACTGCTCGGGCGAGAGCCCGTAGCGCTCCTGGACGGCCGCCGGCGTCATGCGCAGCAGGTCGGAGACCCCCTTGCGTGGATAGAGCACCGTCACCGCACTGCTGACCAGCTGGAACGTGTCGCGGTCGCCGGTGGAGACGAGCACGTCGTAGCCGGCGCGCTCGGCGCGGGTGGCGAGCGTGGCGATCACGTCGTCGGCCTCGTATCCCTCGGCCTCCACGACCGGGATCCGCAGCGCGGCGAGGATCTCCTTGACCAGGCCCACCTGGCCGGCGAACGCGTCGGGGCTCTTGGCCCGGTTGGCCTTGTAGTCGGCGAAGTCCGCCGTACGGAAGGTCGCCCGGCCGACGTCGAAGGCGACGGCGACGTGGCTGGGCTGCTCGTCGCGCAGCACGTTGATGAGCATCGCGGTGAAGCCGTAGACCGCGTTCGTCGGCTGCCCCGTCGTCGTGGAGAAGTTCTCCACGGGCAGGGCGTAGAACGCGCGATAGGCCAACGAGTGCCCGTCGACGAGCAGCAGACGCTGCGGGGGTGTGCCCGGCGCCCGGCCCACCCCGGCCCGAGTCGTTGCGCCCGCCGTCACGCCCGCAGCCTAATGTCGGCGGGGGCGCGGCCCGCTCACGGGGCGAGCGGCCGCGACTGCAGTCGGGCCCGGACGAGGCGTCGGCGAGCGAGCAGGCCGTCGACGAGCACGTCGCGGCCCTCGGGGCCGGAAGCGTCGGTCGCGGTCGCCAGGCGACGACGCAGCGCCGTCACCGAGCACGACCGGCGCGCGGCCCGGGGACCGAAACCGAACCGGGCGTAGAACCGGCTCGTCGCGCCCAGCTGCGGCGACACCGAGACCACCACGTGCTCGGCCGCGCACTCGGCCGCGTAGGTCACCGCGGCTCCCAGCAGCACGTGCCCCACTTCGCGGCGGCGGAAGCCGGTGCGGACGTGCAGGTAGTCGACGTGCACGGCGGAGCCGTCGTCCGTGCCCGCCGGCCGGCAGCTGAGGACGACCATGCCCGCGAGCGTCCCTTCCGCAGCCGCGACCAGGACCCTCGTGGCCGGATCGCGCTGCACGTCGAGCAGCCGGTCGAGCAGCTGCCGCCGGGACTCGGGGGCGAAGCCCTGCTCGGGCGGGGTGTCGGCAGCTCCGAGCTCGGCCCACATGCCGAGCAGCTCGGGCAGATCCTCGGGCGCAGGCTCTCGTACCTCGACGCTGGCGCGTGCCAAACGCAACCTCCCGGTGAAGTCCTGGCCCCCGTCGGTACGAACTCGTCGGCATCCTGCCCCGCCTACGCTTGCCGATGCAATCGAGGCTCGAGGAGTTGGATGCCGCCGGGAACCGGAACGGTGCTCAACGTCCTCGCGATCCTGCTGGGAGCGAGCCTGGGGGTGCTCGTGGGGCATCGGCTGCCGGACCGCACCCGCCTCGTGGTCACTGACGGTCTCGGTCTGGTCACCCTGCTGCTGGCTGGGCTCAACGCGGCCAGCGTGCTCGATCCGGCGCTGGGGGCGGCGGTCGGGGCGAGCGCGCCCCTGCTCGTCGTCCTCGGCGCCGTGCTGCTGGGCGGCATCGCCGGCTCGTTGCTGCGGATCGAGGAGCGGCTGGAGGACCTGGGGAACGCGCTGCAGGGCCGGCTCGCAGGCCGCGCGGCCGCCGCTCCCGCCGCCGGTGCAGCCGAGCGCCAGCGCTTCCTCGAGGGCTTCGTCACCGCCTCGCTCGTCTACTGCGTCGGCCCGCTGGCCATCCTGGGTCCGCTCAGCGACGGGCTCGGCCGGGGCATCGAGCAGCTCGCCCTCAAGTCGGCCCTCGACGGCTTCGCCTCGATCGCCTTCGCCGCCTCCCTCGGCTCGGGAGTGGCGGCGAGCGCGCTCGCGGTGGCCGTGGTGCAGGGCGGGTTCACCCTGGGAGGCCTGCTGATGGGCGACCTCGTGCCGGCCGCGCACGTCGCCGCGCTCACTGCGACCGGAGGCGTGCTGCTCGCCGGCGTCGCTCTCCGGCTGCTCCGGGTGCGCCCGGTGCCCGTCGGCGACCTGCTGCCCGCCCTTCTGCTCGCACCCCTGCTCACCGAGCTGGTCGCCCGCCTACGCTGACTTGCGCCCGAAGATCCCCGCGCGTCGATCGCGCGGGTTATGCTCCCCCGACCGCTGGTCCGAGTTCCCACCGGGTGGTCTCCGCCTCGCCCCGTCGTCCCGCTCGCTCCCGGAGGTCCGCGTGCGCAGAACCGCCGGCCCGGTGCTGGCTCTGCTCATCGCAGTCCTCGCCGGCCTGCTGGTCGTCCTCGGCGGCAGCCCGGCGCTCGCCGGCGCGGCCGAGGAGCGGATCAACGGCACCCTGCGCAACGGCGAGCAGGTGGTCGCCGACGTACGCATCGTCGCCACCCGCCCCGACGGCTCCCCCGTCGGCGAGACCCGCAGCGGCCCGGACGGGCGGTGGGCGATCCCCCTGCCCGGCCCGGGCAGCTACCGGGTCACCCTCGACGAGGCGACGCTGCCCGAGGGCGTGGGCATCCGCCCCGACACGACCAACACCCGCGACGTCGAGGTCGTCAGCGGCGGGCGACGCGCGGTGCTCTTCCCCCTGGGCCAGGGGGCGCGGCAGAGCGGACCGAGCCAGCTCTCCCGGGCCGCGACGTTGACGGTCGAAGGGCTGCGCTTCGGGCTCATCCTCGCGCTGGCCGCGGTGGGGCTCTCCCTCATCTTCGGCACGACCGGCCTGACCAACTTCGCCCACGGCGAGCTGATCACGCTCGGCGGCCTGGTGGCGTACTTCGTCAACGTGATCCTCGACATCCACCTCGTCCCGGCCACGATCCTGACGGTCATCGCCTGCGGCCTGGCAGGGGCGCTGCTCGACCTCGGCTTCTGGCGCCGCCTGCGGCGACGCGGCACCGGCCTGATCGCCATGATGATCGTCTCGATCGGCCTGTCGATCCTGGTGCGCTACGTCTACCTGTACGTCTTCGGCGGCAGCACCCGCCCATACGCCGACTACGCCCTGCAGGGGAGCCTGCCGCTGGGCCCGGTCGTCCTCGCGCCGAAGGACCTGGCCAGCATGCTCATCGCCGCGTTCGTGCTCGTGCTCGCCGGCTTCGCCCTGCTCCGCACCCGCATCGGCAAGGCCACGCGGGCGGTGGCCGACAATCCCGCGCTCGCCGCCGCCTCCGGCATCGACGTGGAGCGGGTGATCCAGGCCGTGTGGATCGGCGGGGCGGCGCTCGCCGGCCTCTCCGGCGTGCTCCTCGGCATCAACCAGCAGGTCGACTGGCAGATGGGTTTCCAGGTCCTGCTGCTCGTCTTCGCCGCCGTCACCCTCGGCGGGCTGGGCACCGCGTTTGGCGCGCTGGTCGGCAGCCTCATCGTCGGGCTGTTCATCCAGCTCTCGACCCTCGTCGTCCCCCCCGAGCTGAAGAACGTCGGGGCCCTGGCCGTCCTGATCCTCATCCTCCTGGTACGTCCGCAGGGCATCCTGGGCCGGGCGCAGCGGGTCGGCTGAGGTCACCTCCGGAAGGGAAGGACGTACGGATCCATGGACTGGGCTCAGATTCTCATCAACGCCCTGCGGGCGTCGATCGGCATCGACGCGATCGTCTTCGCCCTGGCCGCGATCGGGCTCAACGTCCACTTCGGCTACACCGGCCTGCTGAACTTCGGCCAGGCCGCCTTCTTGGCGGTCGCCGGCTACGGGCTGGCCACCACGGTCGTCTACCTCGGACTGGGGTTCTGGACGGGCCTGCTTGTCGGCATCGCCGCCGCCGTCGTCCTCGCCCTGCTGCTGGGCGTTCCCACGCTGCGCCTGCGCGCCGACTACCTGGCGATCGTCACCATCGCCGCCGCCGAGATCGTGCGCCTGCTGGTGCGCTCGGCGGCCCTGCGCAAGTACTTCGGGGGCTCCGACGGCCTGCAGAATTTCTCCGAGGACTTCTACGCGCTCAATCCCTTTCCGCCGGGCTCCTACGGGGTGGGCAGCCTGCGTTTCGGCGAGCGGGAGTTCTGGGTCGTCACCGTCGGCTGGACACTCGTCCTCCTCACGTCCCTCGTCGTGTTCGCGCTGATGCGAAGCCCGTGGGGCCGGGTCCTCAAGGCGATTCGCGAGGACGAGGACGCGGTGCGCAGCCTGGGCAAGAACGTCTACGGCTACAAGCTGCAGAGCCTGGTCATCGGCGGCGTGCTGGGCTGCTTCGGCGGCTTCGTGTACGCCCTGGGCCGGGCGACGATCCAGCCCGACGCCTTCGGCACCGAGACGACGTTCTTCGCCTACACGATCCTCATCCTCGGCGGCGCCGCCCGGGTGCTCGGCCCGGTGGTGGGGGCGATCGTCTTCTGGGTGCTGCTCTCCCTCACCGACAACGTGCTCAACCAGGCCATCACCGCCGGCTACATCCCCACCTCGATCATGGAGACGGTGCAGGTGGGACAGGTGCGCTTCATGCTGGTGGGCCTCGGCCTCATGCTGTTGATGATCTACCGGCCCCAAGGCATCTTCGGCGACCGCCGGGAGGTGGCGCTCGATGCCCGCTGACGCCGCTCCCGCGGGCACGACGCGACGCGATGCCGCCGTCGCCGCCCTGCGTGACGTCCCCCGCCGACCCGGCGCCCCCAAGCCCGACCCGATCCTGGTCGCCGACGGTGTCACCCGTCGGTTCGGCGGCCTGACGGCCGTCGACGTGGCGCACGTCGAGGTGCAGCGGGGGGCGATCACCGCCCTGATCGGGCCCAATGGCGCCGGCAAGACGACGTTCTTCAACCTGCTCACGGGCTTCGACAAGCCCGACGCCGGCACCTGGACCTTCGACGGCCAGTCGCTCGCGGGCATGCCCGCCCACCGCGTCGCCCGACGGGGCATGGTCCGTACCTTCCAGCTGACCAAGGCCCTGTCGAAGCTGTCCGTGATCGAGAACATGCGCCTGGGCGCCACCGGACAGCGGGGCGAGAGCGTCCTGCGGGCGCTGTTCGCGCCGCTGTGGCGCGCCCAGGAGCAGAACATCACCGAGCGCGCCGACGAGCTGCTGCAGCGCTTCAAGCTCGACGCCAAGCGCGAGGACTTCGCCGGGAGCCTGTCGGGCGGGCAGCGCAAGCTGCTGGAGATGGCCCGGGCCCTGATGTCCGAGCCGGACCTGGTGATGCTCGACGAGCCCATGGCGGGGGTGAACCCCGCCCTCACGCAGTCCCTCCTCGGCCACGTGAAGGGCTTGCGAGAGGAGGGGATGACGGTCCTCTTCGTCGAGCACGACATGGACATGGTCCGCGACATCTCCGACTGGGTGGTCGTGATGGCGCAGGGCAAGGTGGTCGCCGAGGGCCCGCCCGAGGAGGTGATGGCCGACCCCGCCGTCATCGACGCCTACCTGGGTTCGCACCGCGACGCCCCGCTGACCGTCGAGGAGGAGGAGCGCCAGCTCGCCGAGGTCGAGGCGGCGGTCAGCAGGGAGATCAAGGGTGACGGGATCGACGGCGACGGGACGGCCCGCCCATGAGCACCGCGTACGACCCGGCCGCGGAGGGGCGGCAGCCGGCGCCTGGCGAGGAGGCCGTCTCGGCGGCCGCACAGGTCGACCGCTCCGGCCACGTCGCCGGCGCCAAGGGTGCCCTGCTGCGCGCCGACGACCTCGTCGCGGGCTACCTCCCCGGCGTCAACATCCTCAACGGCTGCGACCTCTACGTCGGCGAGGGCGAGCTGGTGGGCATCATCGGGCCCAACGGCGCCGGCAAGTCGACGCTGCTCAAGGCCATGTTCGGGCTGGTACAGATCCGTTCCGGCACGGTGGTGCTGCGTGGCGAGGACATCACCGGGCTCAAGGCGAATCGGCTGGTCAGCAAGGGCGTCGGGTTCGTCCCGCAGAACAACAACGTCTTTCCCAGTCTGAGCATCGAGGAGAACCTCCAGATGGGGCTCTACCAGGCCCCGGGCCGGTTCGCCGAGCGGTTCGCCTTCGTCACCGACCTGTTCCCCGCCCTCGGTCAGCGCCGCAAGCAGCGCGCCGGCTCGCTGTCGGGCGGCGAGCGGCAGATGGTCGCCATGGCCCGGGCGCTGATGATGGAGCCCTCGGTCCTGCTCCTCGACGAGCCGTCGGCCGGCCTGTCCCCCGTGATGCAGGACGAGGTCTTCCTCCGCACCCGCCAGATCAACCGCACCGGCGTCTCCATCGTGATGGTGGAGCAGAATGCCCGTCGCTGCCTGCAGATCTGCGACCGCGGCTACGTCCTCGACCAGGGGCGCAACGCCTACACGGCGTCCGGTCGAGACCTGATGAACGACCCCAAGGTCATCCAGCTCTACCTGGGCACCCTCGCGCGCGCCTGAGGGGGCAACGGCGAAGGGCCCCGCGGAATCCGCCGGGCCC
>JALYMT010000338.1 GCA_030773555.1 Actinomycetota bacterium
GCGCTGCGCAGCGCCGCGTCGATGGTGTGGCCGGCGAAGCGCACCTCGGCGCCGTACGCCCGGGTGGCCTGCACCTTGGGAATGGGCGCCCCCTCGGGCATGAACACCGTCGCCCGGATGCCGAGCAGCTGGGCGGCGAGGGCGACGCCCTGGGCGTGGTTGCCCGCGCTGGCGGCCACCACCCCCCTGGCCCGCTCCTCCGTGCTCAGCCGGGCGAGGCGCACGTAGGCCCCGCGGATCTTGAACGATCCCGCCCGCTGCAGGTTCTCGCACTTGAGCCCGACCGGGCCGCCGACCCGCTCCGTGAGAGTGCGGGCCGCCACGACGGGGGTCAGCCGGCTCACGCCGTGCAGCAGCTCGCGCGCGGCCGTCACGTCCGCGAGCGTCACGGCTGCCAGATTTCCGGTCACAGCGGCAGTGTCGCAGCCGCCCGGTGGAATGCGGCCGAATCCGAGCAACTTGACTACTTGCATGGCCAACCAAGTTCCGGTGGGCGTGCCCTCGCGACGCTGTTCTTCCGCCTCGCCCGCGCGCTCAAGCCGGCGAGCACCGGTGACCCCGTCGAGGGCCCGGTGCTGGTCGTCCTGCACCAGCTCACCAGCAGCGGCCCGACCCGGCTCTCCGACCTCGCGGGCGACCTCGGCCTCGACGCCTCAACCGTCAGCCGGCACGTGCGCGCGCTCGAGGCCGCCGGCTACCTGACGCGTACGGGGCATCCCGCCGACCGGCGGCCGCGCTCCTGTCGGTGTCGCCGGCGGGTCGCGAGGCCTGCGAGGCCGCCGTGACGCGCCGCGCCGCCCGCCTCGACACCGTCCTGGCCGGCTGGTCGGCCACCGACCGGCAGGCCCTCACGACACTGCTCGACCGCCTCGCCGGTGATCTCGCGGCCAGCGCCGCCCTTCCCGCCAATGCCGCCGGTGCGCGGCGCACCACTCCGTACCCGATGCAGGAGAGTGCATGAGCAGCTCGCCCCCCGCCGCCGCGCCGCAGGCGCCGGCCTATCTCGAGCACCGGCAGATCCTGGCGGTGATGAGCGGGCTGATGCTCGGCATGCTGCTCGCGGCCCTCGACCAGACCATCGTCTCGGTGGCGTTGCCGACGATCGTCGGCGAGTTCGGCGGCCTGGACCACCTGTCGTGGGTGGTGACGGCGTACCTGCTCACCTCGACCGCGTCGACGCCGCTGTACGGCAAGATCAGCGACCTCTACGGCCGGCGCCCGGTGTTCCAGTTCGCCATCGTCACGTTCCTCGTCGGCTCCGTGCTCTGCGGCCTCGCCCAGGACATGGGGCAGCTGATCGCCTTCCGCGCCCTCCAGGGCCTGGGCGGCGGCGGGCTGATGGCGCTGACGTTCGCGATCATTGGCGACATCATCCCGCCGCGGGAGCGGGGTCGCTACCAGGGCTACTTCGGCGCGGTGTGGGGCCTGTCCAGCGTCGCCGGCCCGCTGCTCGGCGGATTCTTCGTCGACGGCCTCGGCTGGCGCTGGATCTTCTACATCAACCTCCCGCTGGGCCTGATCGCCTTGGTGGTGACCACCGTCGTGCTGCGCATCCCGCACGAGCGCCGCGAGCACGTCATCGACTACCTCGGCGCCGCCCTGCTCGTCGGCGGCGTCTCCGCCCTGCTGCTCGTGACCGTGTGGGGCGGCAGCGAGTACGCGTGGACCTCGCCGACCATCCTCGGCCTGGCCGCCGCCGGCGTCGTGCTGGTCGTCGCCTTCGTGCTGTGGGAGCGCCGGGCGGCCGAGCCGATCCTGCCGCCCTCGCTGTTCCGCAACCCGGTCTTCTCGGTCTCCACCGGCGTCGGGCTGATCGTCGGCGTCGCCATGTTCGGCGCCATCGTCTTCCTGCCCATCTACCTGCAGGTCGTCGACGGGGTCTCCCCCACCGCCTCGGGGCTGCGGATGCTGCCGCTCATGCTCGGCATCCTCGTCAGCTCGATCGGCTCCGGCCGGGCCATCAGCCGCCTGGGTCGCTACAAGGTCTTCCCGATCGTCGGCACTGCGGTGCTCAGCCTCGGCATGTTCCTGCTCAGCCGCCTCGACGTCGGCACCCCGGCGTGGCTGTCCGGGCTCTACATGCTGGTCGTCGGCCTGGGCCTCGGGTTCATCATGCAGGTGCTGATCGTCGCGGTGCAGAACTCCGTCGACTACCGCGACATGGGCGTGGCCACCTCGGCGTCCACGTTCTTCCGCTCGATGGGCGGCTCGTTCGGCGTGGCGATCTTCGGCGCGATCCTCAACGCCCGGCTCGCCGCCAACCTCGCCACCCTGCTGCCCGGCGGCACGCCCGGCGTGTCACCCGAGCAGCTCACCGGCAGCCCCGCCGCGATCCTCGCCCTGCCTCCGCAGGCGCGCGACGCCGTCATCGAGGCCTTCGTCCGGTCCCTGCAGACGGTCTTCCTGGCCGCGGTCCCGATCGTCCTGCTGGCCTTCGCGCTCAGCTGGTTCATCCAGGAGCGGCCGCTGCGCGGCGCCGCGGGCACCGCGCCGGGCGGCACGCTCGGCGAGCGCCAGGCCGCCGCCGTGCCCGCCATCGGCGACTGACCCCGCCCCCCGCCCCCGCCGACCACGGTTGGCAGGGCGGATCCTCGCTCCGTCGTTTCGCCCGAGGCGTACGGCCCGGCGGTCGCGCGCCCTCAGCCCGCGACGTACCGTCGTCGCGTGACTGCACCCACAACCCTCGGCCGGCTCCGCGCGAGCGGCCACGTGCACCGGACGGTCAAGCAGGAGCTGCGCGAGAACCTCCTCGCCCGGATGCGCGCGGGCGAGGACCGCTTTCCCGGCATCGTGGGCTTCGACGAGACCGTGCTCCCCCAGCTCGAGCGCGCCCTGCTCGCCGGACACGACCTCGTGCTGCTCGGTGAGCGCGGGCAGGGCAAGACCCGGCTGCTCCGTACGCTCGTCGGCCTCCTCGACGAGCACACGCCGGTGATCGCCGGCTGCGAGATCAACGACCACCCGTACGCCCCGGCGTGCGCCCGCTGCCGGCGGCTCGCCGGCGAGCTCGGCGAGGAGCTGCCGGTCGAGTGGAAGCCGCGCGACGAGCGCTACGGCGAGAAGCTCGCCACGCCCGACACCAGCGTCGGCGACCTCGTCGGCGACGTCGACCCGATCAAGGTCGCCGAGGGGCGCACGCTGGGCGACCCGGAGACCGTGCACTACGGCCTGGTGCCGCGCACCAACCGGGGCATCTTCGCGGTCAACGAGCTGCCCGACCTCGCCGAGCGCATCCAGGTCGCGCTGCTCAACGTGCTCGAGGAGCGCGACATCCAGATCCGCGGCTACCTGCTGCGCCTGCCCCTCGACGTCCTGCTCGTCGCCTCCGCCAATCCGGAGGACTACACCAACCGCGGGCGCATCATCACCCCGCTCAAGGACCGCTTCGGTGCCGAGATCCGCACGCACTACCCCGTCGAGCTCGACGACGAGGTCGACGTGGTGCGCCAGGAGGCGGCGCTCGCGGCGGTCGTGCCCGACCACCTGCTCGAGATCCTCGCCCGCTTCACCCGGCTGGTCCGCGATTCCCCCGCGGTCGACGCCCGCTCGGGGGTCTCGGCGCGGTTCGCGATCGCGGGCGCCGAGACGGTCGCTGCCTCGGCGCTGCGCCGGGCGGCGCTCACCGGGGAGGACCCGGCCGTGGCCCGAGTCTGCGACCTCCCCGGCATCGTGGACAGCCTCCGCGGCAAGGTCGAGTTCGAGGTCAACGAGGAGGGCAACGAGCGCGAGGTGCTCGCCCACCTGCTGCGCCGGGCGGAGGTCGAGACCTTCCGGGCGCATTTGGCCACCTCCGACCTCGGCGCCCTGATGGAGCGCTTCGACGAGGGCCTGACCGTGCACAGCGGCGACCTGGTGCCGGCGCGCGAGCTGCTCGACCAGGTCGGCCCGCTGCCCGGCCTCGCGCACGTCATGCAACGGATCGACATCGACGAGGGCGCCGAGACCCCCGGCCTGGCCGCGAGCGCGGTGGAGTTCGCGATGGAGGGGCTCTTCCTCAACCGGCGCATCAGCAAGGACGAGGTCGCGGGCACCACCGTGTACGGCCGCTGACGCGCGCAGCGCGGGAATGTCCGCCAGAACTGCATGATTGACACCAGACGTGCATGATCATCGCGAGAGAAGTGCATGATCACCGGCGAGGGGGAGGGGGACGGGGATGGCTTATCGCTACGGCGCCTACGCGGACGGGCCCGATCCGCTCGCGCCGCCGTACGACGTCCGCCGCGCCCTCGACCGGCTCGGTGAGGAGGTCCTCTCCGGTGCCAGCCTGCGCGACGCCGTCCGGCAGCTGACCCGCCGCGGCATGGACGGCCGCCGCGGGCTCGACGACCTGCTGCGCACGGTGCGCGAGCAGCGCCGCCAGGCCCGGGAGCGCGGGCGGCTCGACGGGACGCTCGAGGAGGTCCGCGCGCTGCTCGACAAGGCCGTCGGCGAGGAGCGGGCCGCGCTCTTTCCCGACCCCAGCGACGACGCCCGCTTCCGGGAGGCCCAGCTCGACGCACTGCCCGGCGACGCCGCCCGGGCGGTGCGCGAGCTGGCCGACTACGACTGGCGCTCCCCCCAGGCGCGGCAGACGTACGAGTCGATCCAGGACCTGCTGCGCCGCGAGGTGCTCGACAGCCAGTTCAAGGGGCTCAAGTCGGCCCTGGAGAACCCCGACCCGGCCGCGATGCAGCGGGTCAAGGACATGCTCGGCGACCTCAACGAGATGCTGGCCGCCGACGCACGCGGGGAGCACACCCAGGAGCAGTTCGACGACTTCATGCGCAAGCACGGCGAGTTCTTCCCCGAGCAGCCCAAGGACCTCGAGGAGCTCGTCGACTCCCTGGCCCGCCGGGCGGCGGCCGCCGAGCGGATGATGAACTCCCTGAGCCCCGAGCAGCGCGCGCAGCTGCAGTCGCTGATGGCCCAGGCGATGGACGACCTCGACCTGGCCAACCAGATGCAGCAGCTGCAGGGGCATCTGCGCGGCCGGCGGCCCGAGCTCGACTGGCAGGGCCGCGAGCGGATGCGCGGCGAGGAGCCCCTCGGCATGGGCGACGCCACCTCCGCGCTCGAGGAGCTCGCCGAGCTCGACGAGCTGGCCGACTCCCTCGGCCAGGACTATCCCGGCGCGAGCCTCGAGGACATCGACGAGGAGGCGGTGCGCCGCGCGCTGGGCCGCCGGGCCGTCGACGACCTCGAGGCGCTGCGCCAGCTGGAGCGCGAGCTGGAGGAGCAGGGCTACGTCACCCGCACCCAGGGGCGCCTCGAGCTCACCCCGAAGGCCGTCCGCCGCCTCGGCCAGACCGCCCTGCGCCGCGTCTTCGCCGACCTCGAGGCCACCACCCGCGGCGGCCACGACGTGCGCGACGCCGGCGCCGCCGGGGAGCGCACGGGCGCCACCCGCGAGTGGCACTTCGGCGATGAGCAGCCCCTCGACGTCGTCCGTACGGTCGGCAAGGCCGTGCTGCGCACCGCCGGCTCGGGGCGCGACGGCGGCCGGGTGCGCCTGCACGTCGACGACTTCGAGGTGATCGAGACCGAGCGGCGCACCAGCGCGGCGGTGTGCCTGCTCGTCGACCTGTCGTACTCCATGGTGCTGCGCGACACCTTCGCGGTGGCCAAGCAGACCGCGCTCGCGCTGCACGCGCTGGTGACCAGCCAGTATCCGCAGGACGCCGTGCAGGTGATCGGTTTCTCCTCGTACGCCCGCGTCCTGCCGCCCACCGAGCTCGCCACCCTCGAGGCCGACATGGTGCAGGGCACCAACCTGCAGCACGCGCTCATGCTCGCCGGTCGCTTCCTCGACCGGCACCGCGACGCCGAGCCCGTCGTCCTCGTCGTCACCGACGGCGAGCCGACCGCGCACCTGCTGGCCAACGGCCGGCCGTGGTTCGCGTGGCCGCCGGAGCCCGAGACGATCACCGCGACAATCGCCGAGGTCGACCGGATGACCCGGCGCGGCGCGACCCTCAACGTCTTCCTCCTCGACGACGACCCGCGGCTCGAGGCCTTCGTCCAGGAGATCGCCCGCCGCAACGGCGGTCGCGTGCTCGCCCCGTCGGCGAAGCGGCTCGGGCAGTACGTGGTCAGCGACTACCTGCGGATGCGGGGCGGGCGCGGCCGGGGCGTACGCCGCGCGGGCTGAGCGTGGCACGGCCCCTCCCGACGCGACTTGTCATGCAGAACGTGCGCTATCAGCCCCGATCTGCAGCACAAGTCCGGCCGACCGCTTGCAGAAGGGCAGCAGAATCAGCATGCTGCTGCCGTGCCCAAGTCCATCACGATCCGCCACGTGCCCGATGAGACCAGCGACGAGTTGTCTGCCCGGGCTGCACTGACCGGTCGCTCGCTGCAGGAGTACCTTCGCGCTCAGCTCATCGAGCTCGCAGAAGTGCCTGATGCCGAGGTGCTGATGGCGAGAGTTCGCGCCCGCAAGGCGACCACCGGCGGTTCGATCACCTCGGATCGGATCCTCACCCACCGGGATGCCGACCGTCGATGACGCTGGTCATCGACGCCTCCATCGTCGTCGCCGCCCTAACCGATGCCGGCCCACTCGGAAGCTGGGCGGAGTCGTGCCTCGCCGCTGGCCCCCTTGCCGCCCCGCACCTCATGCCCGTCGAGGCCGCCAACATCCTGCGGCGGGCGGCCCTGGCCGGTGACATCTCCGCGGATGCCGCCTCACTGGCCCACGCTGACCTGGTCTCGTTGCGTGTGTCGCTCTTCCCGTACGCACCCTTCGCGTCCCGGGTGTGGGAGCTGCGTTCGACCATCACCGCGTACGACGGATGCTACGTGGCCCTGGCCGAGGTTCTAGCGGCCCGGCTGGCCACGCTCGACCTGAGACTGAGCCGGGCGAGCGGAGCGCGGTGCGAGTTCGCGACTCCACCTGAGTAGGGACCGGGCTGCGACAGTAGGGACCGGGCTGCGACGATGACCGGCGTGCGTCGCCGCCTGCCCCGCCCGTTCGCGGGCCTGCCGCCCGAGGTGCCCGTCCTGGCCGCCGTGGCCCTGTCGGTCGCGGTGGGCTTCGGGGTCCTCGCCCCGGCGATCCCCGTGTTCGCCCGGGAGTTCGGCGTGGGTCGTACGGCGGCCGGCGCCGTCATCTCCGCGTTCGCGCTGATGCGCCTCGTCTTCGCCCTCGCGGGCGGCCGGCTGGTCGACCGGTTCGGCGAGCGGGCCATCCTCGCCGCCGGCCTCGCCATCGTCGCCGGCAGCAGCCTGCTCGCCGGTCTCGCCCAGACTTACGCGCAGCTGCTCGTGCTGCGCGGCGTGGGCGGCGTGGGCTCGGCGATGTTCACGGTGTCGGCCGTCAGCCTGCTGCTGCGGGTCGTCGGGCCCGACCAGCGCGGCCGGGCGAGCGGGCTGTTCCAGGGCGGCTTCATCCTCGGCGGCATCACCGGCCCGGCCTTCGGCGGCGTGCTGTCGAGCTACTCCGTACGGGTTCCGTTCTTCGTGTACGCCGCCGCACTTGGCGTCGCCGGGAGCATCGCGCTGGTCGCCCTGCGCCGCGCTTCGCTGCGCGAGCGGGCCGCGCCGCCGGCCCCGGCCGTGCCCACGACGCTGCGCACGGCCCTCACGTCGCCGGCCTACCGGACCGCCCTGATGGTCAACCTCGGCGTCGGCTTCGTGCTCTTCGGCACCCGCAACTCCCTGATTCCGCTGTTCGTGCTCGAGGGGCTGCGCCGTGACCCGGTGCTGACCGGCCTCGGCTTCGTGCTCTCGAGCGCCGCTGCGGCCGCGCTCCTGCTGCCCGCCGGCCGGTTCAGCGACAGCCGCGGCCGGCGTCCGGCGCTGCTGCTCGGCGGGGCGCTGGCCACGGGCAGCACCGCACTGCTCGCGCTGTCCACGGCGGTGCCCGTGTACCTGGTCGCCATGGTGCTCTTCGGCATCGGCTTCGGCTTCCTCACCCCGGCCGCGGGCGCCGTCGTGGGCGACGTCGCGGGCGGCCGGGGCGGCACGGTCGTCGCCGCCTTCCAGATGGCCAGCGACCTCGGCGCGGTGACGGGGCCGCTGGTGGCGGGGTGGCTGGCCGACGCGTACTCCTTCGGCGCCGCGTTCGGGCTGTGCGCGGGCGTGCTCGCGCTCGGCGTGCTGCTGGCGGCCCGGATGCCGGAGACGAGGGTTCCCCAGGAGGCGCCGGCCTGAGCGCATCACTCGGTCGGAGCAGCGTGTCCGACTGGTCGGCGGCGCCCCGGTCGAAAGACTGGACGGGAAGCGCAGCACCCACCGCGATTCCGAAGGGTCGATTGCCATGCGCCGCACGACGCCGCGTCCCGCCCGCCTGCTCTCCGCCCGCCTACTGACTGCTGCCGGGCTCGCCGGCGCCCTCACCGCAGTTCCGGGGCCCTCGGCGGCGGCGCCCGCGCCCGTGCTGACCGGCGCCGGCGTCGCTGCTGCCGCTCCGGCCACCTACCGCGTGGTCGCCGGTGACACCCTCAGCGGGATCGGCGTGAAGACCGGGGTGGCGTGGCGCACGATCGCGGCGCTGAACGGGCTCGAGGCGCCGTACGTGATCCGCGTCGGCCAGGTGCTGAAGCTGACCGGCGTCGCGCGCTCCAACACGGTGACGGAGACCCGCAGGATCGGCACGTCGGTCAAGGGCCGGCCCCTCACCACCTACCGCAAGGGCAACCCGGAGGCCACCACCACGCTGCTGGTGCTCGGCCAGATGCACGGCACCGAGACCGCGGGGCCGAGGACGGCCCGGCACCTGATCGACAACGTCGCCGTCCCGCTCCACCTGGACGTCTGGATCATCCCGACGATCAACCCGGACGGCGCCGCGGCCGGCACCCGCACCAACGCGCGCAAGGTCGACCTCAACCGCAACTTCCCCAGCAACTGGAAGAAGCAGAACGTCGGCACCGCCGTCTATTCGGGCCCGTCGGCCGCGAGCGAGCCGGAGACCAAGGCGCTCAAGGCCTTCCTCGACGAGGTACGCCCCGACTACATCGCCAGCATCCACCAGCCCTTCGGCGGCGTCGGCACCACCGAGAAGGACCCTGCCTTCGTCCGCCGCCTGGCGGCCAACCTGGGCCTGCCGGTCGAGAGCTACAACTGCAGCGGAGTGTGCCGGGGCAGCATGACCGGCTGGTACAACGACACCCACAAGGGGGTGGCGGTCACCATCGAGTACGCCCCCTCGCCCTCCGCGGCCTTCGTCCGCAACGCCGCCGCCGGCATCCTCAAGAGCGTCCCGGCTTCCTGACCGCCACCTGCTGCAGGCATCCCGCCAGCAGCCGCGCCGCCGCCTCGCGGGAGGTGGCGGCGAGCAGCCCGGCGGCGGCGAGCACGTAGTGCGCGTCGACCGCGAGCTCCGCCCGCTCCGGCACCCGCCACCCTCCGGCCAGGTCGGTTCGCGCGGGCTCGAGGATCGCGGCGGCCGACGACGCCGGTGCGTACCGGAGCACGCCGCCGGAGCCGACCACCAGCCGCACGC
>JALYMT010000339.1 GCA_030773555.1 Actinomycetota bacterium
CTCGGCCCTCGGCTACGCGACCAACCACCGGACGACGAGGCGAGTCCCGAACCTGAGGACGACCCCCCACCCTTCTGAACCAGCACCGCCCGAGGCGGCCGGCGGAGTAAGACCGGCCCGCCGGCCCGGCGGCCTGCGCCGAGGGCTGGCTATTCGGTGCGCAACGCCACGACCGGGTCGAGCTTGCCGGCCCGGCGCGCAGGGGCGACGCCAAAGAACACGCCGACGGCCACCGAGACACCGAAGGCGAGCAGGGGCGACCACCACGAGATGAGGGCAGGCAGCGGGGAGACCGAGCCGAGCAGCAGCGAGCCCCCGACTCCGAGGGCGATGCCGAGGATGCCCCCGATCGTGGTGAGCAGCACGGCCTCGATGAGGAACTGCAGCAGGATGTCGCGCTGCCGGGCGCCGAGTGCCTTGCGCAGCCCGATCTCACGGGTCCGCTCCCGCACGCTGACCAGCATGATGTTCGAGACTCCAACGCCGCCGACGAGCAGCGAGATGGCGGCAATGGCAGCGAGCACGCCGGTCAGCAGCCCGAGGATTCGGCCGATGGTCCCGAGGATCTGGGTCTGCGTGAGGGCGGAGAATTCCTCGCCGGGGTACTTCTGCTGCAGCGCGTCGACGAGCCGGCCCTGCAGCCCCTCGATGCCCTCGGTCGTGGGCGCCTTGACCGCGAAGCCGTCGATGCGCTCGACCTCGAGCAACCGCTGCGCGGCGGTGACGGGCACGTGGATCTCGTCGTCCCGGCTGACGCCGAAGGTGGAGCCCACCTCGGCGAAGATTCCGACGACGCGGAAGCGCACGCCGGCGATGGCGACCTGCCGGCCGATCGGGTCGACGTCGGCGAAGAGCCGATCGGCGGCACCGGAGCCGAGCACGGCGACCCGTCTTCGAGTGTCCACGTCGGTCGCGCTGATGTTCTCGCCGCGAGCCAACGGTCGGTTGAAGACGACCGAGGCGTTCTCGTTGACTCCGTTAACGGTGACGAAGGCCTCCCGGTTGCCCACCCGGGCCAGCTCACCCGACGCCACCGTGGTGGCGACGGCACGAGGGTCACCGACGACCCGGCTCAGCACGTCGACGTCGGCGAGCTCGAGCCGGCTCACCGACGGCGCCGAGCCGAACTCGACGCGGCCGGGCAGCACAAGGATGAGGTTCGAACCCAGCCCCTCGACCTGGCTCTCCACCTCACGCTTGGCGCCGCTGCCGATCGCGACCAGTGCGACCACGGCGGCCACTCCGATGATGACGCCGAGCATCGTGAGCAGGCTCCGCAGGCGGTTGGCCCGCAGGGCGTCCAGAGCGACGCGGAACGCCTCCCCGACCCTCATCGCGCACCCGCCGGCACCGCTGCCCCGGTGTCCTGCTCGATGACACCGTCGCGTACGTGGATCTGCCGACGCGTACGGGCGGCGATCTCGAGGTCGTGGGTGACGAGGACGACCGCCACCCCCCGCTCGCCGTTGAGCCGATCGAGGATGGCCATGACCTCCTCGCCGGTACGCGTGTCGAGGTTGCCGGTGGGTTCGTCGGCGAGCAGCAGTTGCGGCTCACCGACCAAGGCGCGGGCGATCGCGACCCGCTGCTGCTCACCCCCGGACATCTGCGCGGGACGGTGGGCCAGCCGGTGCCCGAGGCCGACCGCGTGCAGCGCCGCCACGGCACGCTGGCGCCGCTCGGCGCGACGTACGCCGCCGTAGACGAGGGGCAGGGCGACGTTGTCGATAGCGCTGGTGCGGGCCAGCAGCTGGAAGGACTGGAAAACGAAGCCGATCGTCTCGTTGCGCAGCACGGCCAGCTCGCTGTCGCTCATCGCGGCCACGTCGCGCCCACCGATGCGCAGCAGCCCGGCGCTGGGGCGGTCGAGGCAGCCGAGGAGGTGCATCAGGGTCGACTTGCCCGAGCCGGACGGGCCAACGATGGCGGCGAACTCGCCCTGCTCCACGCGCAGGCTGACGCCGCGCAGCGCCTGCACCGAGACTCCCTCGAGCTCGTAGGTCCGGCTGACGTCGACGGCCTCCACTGCCGGTTCGGTCGGACGCGGCGACCCGGTCACGGCAGCTGCTGGCCCTCCGTGACCGTGTCGGCGCCCCGCACGACGACGCGGTCGCCGGGCTGCAGCCCCTCGAGGATCTCCACCGAGTCCTCGCCCTGCGTGCCCAGTCGCACGAGCCGCTTGCGGGCCACCCCGTCGGCGACGACCCACACGGCGTCGCGCCGGCCGTCGCGGAACACCGCCGAGGCGGGCGCGGAGACCGCGTCCTTCGCCTCGCGCACCTTGAGGTCGGCGACGGCACTCATGCCCGGACGGGGACGCGGCGCAGGGCTGCCGTCCTCGGTCGTCCCGCCTCCGAGCGCGAGCCGGACGCTGTAGGTCACGCCGCCGCGACCCGAGCCCGTCGACGACACGTCCACGCTGGTGACCTTGGCCCCGTACGTCGCGCCAGGCACGGCGTCGAGCTCCACGTCGGCCTCTACGCCCTTCTTCACCAGCAGGACGTCGGTCTCGTCGACCTCCGCGGTGAGGGCGAGCGAGGAGGTGTCGGTTACCGCGAGCAGCGGGACCCCCGTGCTGACCGGCGTGCCGACCGCCAGGGCACCTGTGGTCGACGACCCACCGCCCCCACCCAGCGCGGCACCGGCCCGGTCGCGTACCGAGTCCGGCAACTGCTCGAGCGCACCCGACAGGTCGCCCCCTGCGGTCGCCCCGCCGCCGCCGCCGTCGCCGAAAGAGACCACACCGGAGATCGGCGCCCGTACGGTGAGCGACGCGACCGTACGCTCGGCCAGCGCCAGGGCGGCGCTGGTCTGCACCCGCTGGGCCTGCGACAGGGACCCCAGCGCGCTCGCCAGGCTGCCCAGGCCGGAGTTGAAGCTGCGGACGGCCGCGAACGACTGGCGACTGGCCGCCTGGTACTGCGCCTCGGAGGCGGCGACGTTGGCCAGCTGCTGCTTCTTCGCCTCCGGGTCTTCCAGCTGCTCCGCGGCCTCGCGGGCGGTGCGAAAGGCGCCCTCCGCGGCCCTGTCGAGCTGCTTCTGCTGGCTCGACAGGTCGACCCGGTTCACCTGCGTGGATCCGGTCGCGGAGGCCTGCTCATGAGCCCGTCGGGCCGAGTCCAGCTGCGACTGGGCCTCGGGAGAGTCGATGCGCAGCAGCACCTCACCGGCCTTGACCCGCTCGCCGTTGGCCACGTCGAGCCGTCCCACCGTGCCCCTCGCGGGGGCGGTGACGTTGGCCGACGCCTTAGCGGCCACGGACGCCGGGGCTTCGATGACCTCGCGAACCGTCGCCCGGCTCACCACCGCGGTGTCGACCGGGGCAGCCTCGTCCCCGCCGCAGCCCGACAGCACCAGCGCGACCGCCAGGCCGGCTGCCGCGTACCGCAAACCTCTGATCACCGGAGAAGCGTAGGTCGGGGTTGGAAACAGCGTCGGCGCGTTTCAGGAGGCGAGCAGCCGGCTCACCGCGTCCGCGGCGAGCCACGCGGTACGCAGCAGCTCGGCGCCGCGGCCCCGAGCGAGCTCGAAGAACTCGGTCGGCTCGGCCATCCCACCCCCCTCGACTACGCACAGTGGCGGAGGGAAGCGGAAGGTTGCCTCAGGCGCGGCGCCTTCTGACGGGGCAACTCCACGCAGGGGAGAAATTCCCACTGCGAGTGGAGTCGCTCGACTCGAGGGCCGCCGGAAACGGCTCGACGGGCTACGCGCCGCTGGCCAGCTCGCGGCTGCGGTCGCGGGCGGCCTCGAGCGCGGACAGGAGCGCGGCGCGCACGCCGTGGTTCTCCAGCTCGCGTATCGCGTTGATCGTGGTGCCGCCGGGCGAGGTGACGTCCTCGCGCAGCTTCACCGGGTGCTCACCGGTGTCGCGCAGCATGGTGGCCGCACCCACGGCGCTCTGCACGATCAGGTCGTGGGCGACGGCGCGGGGCAGGCCGAGCAGGATCCCAGCGTCGATCATGGCCTCGACCAGGAGGTAGAAGTACGCCGGGCCGCTGCCCGACAGGGCGGTGACGGCGTCCTGCTGTGACTCCGGCACCCGGACGGTCCTGCCGACCGGCGCGAAGATTCCCTCGGTGCGCCGGAGGTGCTCCTCGCGGGCGTGGGCCCCCGGCGACAGGGCGCTCATCGCCTGGTCGACCAGCACGGGGGTGTTGGACATCACCCGCACGACCGGCACCTCGTGGACCAGCCGGGCCTCGAGGAAGGCCGTCGGGATGCCCGCGGCCACCGACACGACCAGCCGGTCGGCGGGCAGGTGGGGGGAGAGCTCGTCGAGCAGCACCGCCATGTCCTGCGGCTTCACGGTGAGGATCAGCGTGTCGGCGCCCTTGGCCGCTTCGGCGTTGGAGACCGCTTCGACGCCGTAGCGCTCGTGCAGCAGCGCGGAGCGCTCGGGGCGCCGAGCGGTGACGAGCAGACTGCCTGCTGGACGCCCGGCCCGCAGCAGGCCCGAGAGCAGCGCCTCGCCCATCTTGCCCGTCCCGAGGACGGCGACCCGACCTGCGCCCATGGGCCGCATGCTACGGCCGGGCGGAGCGAGGCGGTCAGCCCTTGGAGGCGAGCGAGCGCAGGAAGAACGCCAGGTTCGCGGGTCGCTCCGCGAGGCGGCGGACGAGGTAGCCGTACCAGTCGTGGCCGTAGGGCACGTACACCCGCACCTTCTCCCCCGACGCGGCCAGCCGCTTCTGCTCGTCGGGGCGGATGCCGTAGAGCATCTGGTACTCGTACGAGCCCGCCCGTCGCCCGTGCTCGCGGGCGAGCGCGCCGGCCGCCTCGACGAGCCGGGGATCGTGGGTGGCGACCATCGGATAACCCGGACCGGCCATGAGCACCGCAAGACACCGCTCGTAGGACCGGCGGACCTCCTCGCGGCCCTGGAACGCGACGGACGCCGGCTCCTTGTACGCCCCCTTGCACAGCCGCACGCGCGACCCGCTGATGGCCAGGTCGCGGCAGTCGGCCTCCGTACGGTGCAGGTAGGCCTGCACGACCGCACCCGTCTCCGGGAAGTCGCGCCGCAGCTCGCGCAGGATCGTCAGCGTCGAGTCGGCGGTGGTGTGGTCCTCCATGTCGAGTGTCACGGTCGTGCCCACCGCCGAGGCCGCCTCGCACACGGCCCGGGCGTTGTCCAAGGCGATGCGCTCCCCGTCGCCGGGGAGGGCCTGGCCGAGCGCGCTGAGCTTGACCGAGACCTCGGCGGCGTCGGTCAGCTCGCCGGCACTGAACTCCTTGAGCAGCTCGACGTAGGCGTCGCGACCGGCCGCGGCCTGGTCCCGGTCGAGGACGTCCTCGCCGAGGAAGTCCAGGGTCGAGAGCAGCCCGTCGCGCTTGAGCTCGGCGGCGACCCGCACCGCGTCCGCGGTCTCCTCACCGGCGACGAACCGGGCCACTACCCCGCTGGAGACCGGCAGGGTGGTGACGGCAGCCTTGACCCGGTCACTGCGCGACATCGAGAGCAGGGCGCGGCGAAGCACGGGTCCAGGCTAGGACAGCGAAAGTCGTTCGGCTGGTCGGCACACGCGGGCCAGCGCCCCGCGAGCGTTCCCAGCCCCGGCTACGACGGGTCCTGCGCCGGATCCGCCGGTGCCACCCAGGGCCGCACGGGCGCATCGACGTCCTCCTCGATGCGCGTCTCGGGCGGGTCGAGGTCCTCGCTGGGCTCCTCGGGCGTCGTCCCCTGCTTGCTCACGGTGCTCCTCTCGACAGGGCTCCGGCCAGGTGCAGCCGGGTGAAGGCCAACGCCTCGGCGAGATCGGCCTCCCGCTCCGCGCGGGCGGCCGCCCGGCGGGTGTTCACCTCCAGCACCACCGAGCCGGCGAAGCCGCGCCGCCCCAGGCGCTCCAGCACCTCCGCGCAGGGTTGCCGGCCGCGGCCCGGCACGAGGTGCTCGTCCTTGCTTGAGCCCGAGCCGTCGGCCAGGTGCAGGTGGCGCAGCCGCCCGCCCATGGCGTCGAGCATCTGCAGCGCGTCGTTGCCGGCGACGGCGGTGTGCGAGAGGTCGAGGGTGAGGTGCTCGTACTCCTCGTCCACCGGGTTCCAGTGGGGCAGGTAGGCCGGAATCTCCCGGGTCCCCGCCCGCCAGGGAAACATGTTCTCCACCGCGAAGGCCACCCCGCTGTCGGCCTGCAGGCGGCCGACGCCGTCGACGAACGCGCGGGCGTACTCCCGCTGCCACAGGAACGGCGGGTGCACCACGACGGTGGGCGCGCCCAGCCTGCGCGCGGCCGCCGCCGAGCGCACGAGCTTGCCCCAGGGCTCGCGCCCCCACACCCGCTGAGTGATCAGCAGGCAGGGCGCGTGGATCGCCAGGACCGGCAGGGCGTAGTGATCGGAGAGCCGGCGCAGCGCCTCCACGTCCTGGCTGACCGGGTCGGTCCACACCATGACCTCGACGCCGTCGTAGCCCAGCCGCGCGGCCGTCTCGAAGGCGGCGGTCGCCGACTCGGGGTAGCACGAGGCCGTCGACAGCGCGACCCGCGTCCCCGCCGACGATCCCGACTGCGCGGCGTCGCTCATTCCCGCAAGCGTAGGACGGGGTGGCGCCCGATCCTCCGCCGGCCACCCCTCGTACGCTGGCACCCGTGCCCGAGGTATTCCTGGAGTTCCCCCGCGCGTGGGTCGAGTTCGCCGATCCCGCCGAGGCGGGCGACGCACCCGAGCAGGTCTTCCGCTGCGACCTGACCTGGTTGACGTCGCGGTGGACCTGCATCTTCGGCCGGGGCTGCGCCGGCATCGACGCGAGCGGGCCCGACCACGGCTGCTGCACGCTCGGCGCCCACTTCGCCGACCGGGACGACGAGCGCCGCGTCCGGGCGTACGTGAAGGAGCTGACCCCGGAGACCTGGCAGCACGCCCGCGAGGGCCGGCGCCGGTGGGTGGAAACCGACGACGACGGGATGCGCAAGACCCGCGTGGTCGACGGGGCCTGCGTGTTCCTCAACCGACCGGATTTTCCCGGCGGGTACGGCTGCGCCCTGCACGCGCTGGCCCTGCGCACCGGCCGGCATCCGCTGGAGACCAAGCCCGATGTGTGCTGGCAGCTGCCGATCCGGCGCACCTATCGCACCGTGGAGCGACCCGACGGCACCTCCTACCTGGAGGTGTCGATCGGCGAGTACGACCGGCGGGGGTGGGGCGCCGGCGGGCACGACCTCGACTGGTACTGCACGGGCAATTCCGACGCCCACGTGGCCACCGACCCGGTGTACGTCTCCTACGGCCCCGAGCTCGCCGAGCTGATGGGAGCCGAGGCGTACGCGGAGCTGGTGCGCCAGTGCGAGCAGCGCCTCGGCGCCGGGCGGCTGCCCGCGCCCCATCCCGCCGACCCGGTCTGACCCCGCTTTCTGTCAGTGGGCCTCCCTAGCCTGCCGGCGTGACAGTTCGAGCAGGAGCAGGAGGCCGCGGCGGCGCCGCGCGCGAGCGACCCGCCTACCGCTGCGGCGAGTGCGGGTGGACCACCGCGAAGTGGGTCGGCCGCTGCGCGGAGTGCCAGGCCTGGGGCACGGTCGACGGGGTGGGCGCGGTGGGGGCACGGACCCTGCCCGGAGCCGTCAGCGCGCCCGCGCGGCCCATCGGCGAGGTCGACGTGCAGGCGGCGCGGGCCCAGCCCACGGGGGTGGACGAGTTCGACCGCGTCCTCGGGGGCGGGCTCGTGCCCGGGGCCGTCGTGCTGCTGGCCGGCGAGCCCGGCGTCGGCAAGTCGACCCTGCTGCTCGAGGTGGCCGCCCGCTCCCCCGGGCCGGAGGCGCGCGCGCTCTACATCAGCGGTGAGGAGTCCGCCGCGCAGGTGCGGCTACGCGCGGGGCGGGTGGGCGCGCTGTCGCCGCACCTGTTCGTCGCCGCCGAGACCGACCTCGGCGCGGTGCTGCGCCACGTCGACGAGGTGCGCCCCGAGCTGCTGGTCGTCGACTCGGTGCAGACCATCGCCTCGGCCGCCATCGATGGTGCCGCCGGTGGCGTGGGGCAGGTGCGCGAGACGGCGGCGGCGCTGACCCGCGTCGCCAAGGAGCGCGGCACCTCCGTCGTGCTCGTCGGGCACGTCACCAAGGACGGCTCGATCGCCGGGCCCCGCGTGCTGGAGCACCTGGTCGACGTCGTGCTCCACTTCGAAGGCGACCGGCACTCCCGGCTGCGGATGCTGCGGGCGACGAAGAACCGCTTCGGCGCCGCCGACGAGGTGGGGTGCTTCGACCTCGGCGAGGACGGCATCTTCGGGCTGCCCGACCCGACCGGGCTGTTCGTCTCGCGGCACTCGGCCCCCGTGGCCGGCACCTGCCTGACCGTCACACTGGAGGGCAAGCGCCCGCTGCTGGCCGAGGTGCAGGCGCTCGTGGCGCCCGCGGCGCCCGGCGGCAACCCACGCCGCGCGACGAGCGGCCTCGACTCCTCCCGGCTGGCGATGGTGCTCGCCGTGCTGCAGCGACGCGCCCGGGTCCGCGTCGGATTCGCTGACGTCTACGCGGCCACCGTGGGCGGCGCCCGGTTGACCGAGCCCGCTGCCGACCTGGCGGTCGCCCTGGCCGTTGCCAGCGCCGTCGCCGAGCGGCCCCTGCCCAAGGGCACCGTGGGGGTGGGTGAGGTGGGCCTCGCCGGTGAGGTGCGGGGAGTGACCGGGGTTTCCCGGCGACTGGCCGAGGCGGGCCGGCTCGGGCTGCGCCGCGCGCTGGTGCCACCCGGCTTCGGGGGCGGCGCGCCGGGGCTCGACGTGGTCGAGGTGCCCGATCTCGCGGCGGCCCTGGCCGCCGTCCTGCCTCCGGGCGCACCCGGCGGATGACCGACTCCCGCCGGCCGGAGTGCGATCCGACGGCGACACCGCGAAATCGTGACCTGACCGTGAAGCAACGCCGCGGCGGCGGTCGGTAAAATCGTCGCCGTTCCGCGCAACGTCGGGAGCAGGCAGTGGCGATCAATGAGCGGCCCACGGAGGAGCTCCTTCGTGGCACCCTGGCAATGGTCGCCCCGGGGACACCGCTGCGCGACGCGCTCGAGCGCATCCTGCGGGGCCGCACCGGCGGGTTGATCGTCCTGGGCTACGACCGGGTCGTCGAGGCACTGTGCACGGGCGGCTTCGTCCTCGACGTGGAGTTCTCGGCCACCCGGCTGCGCGAGCTGGCCAAGATGGACGGCGCCGTCGTCGTCGACCGTGACGTCACGAAGATCCACCGCGCGGCGGTCCAGATGGTGCCCGACCCGACCATCCCCACTGAGGAGTCCGGCACCCGGCACCGCACCGCGGAGCGGGTGGCGAAGCAGACCGGCTATCCCGTCATCTCCGTCAGCCAGTCCATGCAGATCGTCGCGCTCTACATCGACGGACGCCGCTATGTGCTCGAGGACTCCCCGTCGATCCTCTCCCGGGCCAACCAGGCGCTCGCGACGCTGGAGCGCTACAAGCTCCGGCTCGACGAGGTCGCGGGCACGCTGAGCGCCCTCGAGATCGAGGACCTGGTGACGACGCGCGACGTCAGCCTGGTGGTACAGCGGCTGGAGATGGTGCGCCGCATCTCCCACGAGATCGAGGGCTACGTCGTCGAGCTGGGCACCGACGGGCGGCTGCTGACCCTGCAGCTCGAAGAGCTGGTCTCGGGTGTGGAGTCCGACCGCGAGCTCATCACCCGCGACTACCTGCCGCCCCAGGCCGGCCGGCGGGCCCGCACGGTCGAGGACGTGCTCTCCGAGCTCGACGCGCTCACCGGCCCGGAGCTGCTCGACCTCGGCGCCATCGCCCGCACGCTCGGCTTCCCCGGTGGCACCGAGGGGCTCGACGTCGCCGTGAGCCCCCGGGGCTACCGCCTGCTGGCCAAGGTCCCGCGGCTGCCGCGCGCGGTCGTCGACCGGCTGGTCAAGCACTTCAGCAGCCTCCAGAAGCTGCTCGCTGCCGGCATCGACGACCTGCAGGCGGTCGACGGCGTGGGCGAGTTCCGCGCCCGCGCGGTGCGCGAGGGTCTCAGCCGCCTGGCCGAGTCCTCCATCCTCGAGCGCTACGTCTGACGTCCGCGCCCGCAGCGGCCGGTCGTCACCCGCGGATCGAGCCGGCCGTCATCCCGGCGACGAAGTAGCGCTGCAGCAGCACGTACGCCAGCACGATCGGCGCGGAGGCGACGACGACGCCGGTGAACAGCAGCGGGTAGTTGGTGAGGAACTCGCCGGTGAAGCTCAGCAACGCCAGCGGCAGGGTCTGCTTGCTGGGCTCCTGGACGAACAGCAGCGGATAGAGCAGCTCGTTCCAGTGGATGACGAACAGGAAGATCGCGGCCGCGGCCAGCGAAGGGGTGGAGAGCGGCATCACCACCGACGAGTACGTCCGCCACGGACCGGCGCCGTCGAGCGCGGCGGCCTCGTACAGCTCGCGCGGCAGCGTGCGCATGAAGCCGGTGAGGATGAACACCGACACCGGCAGGGTCATGACGACGTTTATCAGCACGAGCCCGACGAGGCTGTTGAGCAGGCCGAGGGAGTCGAAGAGCACGTACTGCGGGATCATGTTGGCCTGGGCCGGCACGGCCATCCCGAGCACTAGGAACCCGAAGATGACCCAAGCCGGCCATCCCGGGATGCGGGCGATCCCGTAGGCCGCCAGGCTCGCCAGGAACAGGGTGAGCGGCACCGAGACCCCGGTGACCAGCGCGCTGTTAACGAAGGCCCGCGACAGGCCCTGCCCGCCCAGCACCTCGGCGTAGTTGGCCAGCCCGAGCGAGGACGGCAGCCCGAACGGCGCGGCGAACAGCTCCTCGGTCGTCTTGAAGGTCCCGAGGACGACCACCAGCAGCGGGACGACGATGAGCAGTGTGTAGACGGCCAGGACCAGGCGACGGCTCAGGGCGTAGACCACGGCGCCGGCCTCAGGCCCGCTGGGTTAGCCGGACGGCCCGGCGCTGGACGAGGGTCACCGCCGCGATGATCGCCATGAAGAACAGCGACTCCGCGGCCGCGTAGCCGAACTCCGAGTTCGCGAACGTGCTGTAGATCCGGGTGGAGAGGATGTCCAGCGAGGGCTTCGGCGGGTTGCCGCCCAGCCCGAGGATCAGGTCGAACGCCCGGAACGACTGAATGGTCGTGTAGGCCATCACGATCGCCGTGGCCGGGGCGATGAGTGGCCAGGTGACGTACCGGAAGCGGGCCCAGCGGCCCGCGCCGTCGAGCAGCGCCGCCTCGTTCAGCTCCTGCGGCACCTGCTGCAGGCCGGCGATGTAGATCACCATCATCTGCCCGGCGTGCGCCCACACCTGGGTGAGGGCCACCCAGTAGATGGCCCGGCGGTCGTCACCGAGGTAGGCGCTCTGCAGCGCGTCCAGCCCCACGGCGCCCAGCACGGTGTTGAGCAGGCCGAAGTTGGGGTCGTAGAGGAACTTCCAGACAAAGGCCACCGACACCGACGAGAGGATCGTCGGGAAGAAGTAGATCGAGCGCAGCAGGACCGAGTTGCAGCTGTTGCGCGCGAGTAGCAGCGCGAGCACCAGCGAGATCAGGGTCTGCAGCACGACCACGACGAGCAGGAACTTCAGGTTGTTGACCAGCGCGCTGCGGAACAGCAGGTCACCGGTCGCGATTTCCCGGAAGTTGCCGCCGCCCACGTTGGCGTAGTCGGGGCTGAAGCCGTCCCAGTCGGTGACGGCGTACTGCACCGCCTGCAGCGTGGGCACGGCGAAGAAGACCGAGTAGAGGACCAGCGCCGGCAGCGGAAAGAGGAACAGGACCCAGGAACTGCGCCCGCGGCGACGCCACCCGCGGGAGGCGCTGCCCGGCCCGGGTGGCGCCGGGGGCACCTGATGCCGGTCGCGCACCGGCACCAGGTCGGTGCTCACGACTTCGGCCGCTTCTGGTCCACAACCCGTTGGGCCTCCTCGGCCGCCTGCTCCGGCGCGGCGCCGCCGACGACCCGTACGGCGGCGTTCTCGACCGCGTTGCGGATGTCGAGGTCGAGGAAGCCGACCCGGGGGGCGCGGGCGGTCTTGCGTTGCAACCAGGGCGCCAGGGCCTTGAGGTCGGCGTTGGTGTAGTCGACATCCTTCACAGTTAGGTGCTGGCTGGTGCCGTTGGCGTAGACCGAGGCGACCTGGGGACTCGACAGGTGCTCCACGAGCTTGGCCGCCGCCTGCTGCTTCGCGGAGGCGCTGTTGACGGCCAGCATGAAGGTCTGGTTGAACACCCCCTCGTACTCGGCCTCGTCGCCCTCGTCGACGGTGATCGGCGAGAGCAGTCCCAGGGGGAACCTGGCGCCCAGGGCCCGCACCGCCGCCACGTGGTAGGAACCGGTGGCGAGCATGCCGGCCTTGCCCTGCGCGAAGATCTGCTGGGCCGGCTCGACCGCCGTGCCGGTGGCGTTGGGCTGGAAGAACGGCCGCAGCTGCGCGTACTGATCCAGGGTCTTGAGGTACCAGTCGTCGGTGCAGGAGAAGTCGCCGGACTCGATCTTCGCGCCGACGTCGGGGCTCGGCGCGTTGTTCATGACCATGGAGTTCCACAGCTGGCCGGCGTTGCCCGGCTCCCCGCCCGGCCAGGCGATCGGCGCCACGCCCGCTCCCTTGAGCTTGTCGCACAGGTCGAGGAAGTCCGCCCAGTTTTCCGGCACCCCCGCGGCGCCTGCCCGGTCGAGGAGGTCCTCGTTGGTCACCGGCATGTTGAAGACCACGTGATAGGGCAGCGCGAGCTGCTTGCCACCGCTGGCGCCCGCGTCGAGGTAGCGGCTGTCGTAGTTGGCCTTGTAGGCGGCGTTCGAGAGGTCGCTGAAGAGCCCCGCGGAGCTAATGTTCGTGAACTGCGCACCGGGAAAGGCCGCGAAGGCGTCGCCGACCTGCCCGCCGCGCAGCCGCTGCAGCGCGGTGGTCGCGTAGTCGTTCGACGGGGAGATGTCCTGGCGCACGGTGACCCCCGGATTCGCCCCCGTGAAGGTGCCGAGGATGCCGTCGAAGACCGCCTTGTCCTCCGCCCGCCAGTGGGCGAAGGAGATGCCCCCGGTGGCGGCCCCCCCGGTCGGCGCCGCCGCCGGCGCTCCCCCGCTGCGGCTGCCGGGGCCCGCGCAGGC
>JALYMT010000340.1 GCA_030773555.1 Actinomycetota bacterium
GTCGTTGCGGGCTCGACCTCGCTCGTCGCGGGAGCGCGGGCGCGGCGGCGGGCTCAGCGGTCGGGCTCCGCGTCGGCGAGCCAGCCGAGCAGCTCCGCGGTGAAGGCGTCCGGATCCTCCTCGTGGGGGAAGTGCCCGACGCCGGCGAGCAGCCGCCACCGGTACGGCGCCTCGACGTGGCGCCCCGACCCCTGCGCGGTGCGGGGCAGCACGACCGGGTCGAGGGCTCCGTGCAGGTGCAGGGTCGGTGCGCCGACCGGCTGGCGCATCGAGCGGGCGTAGCGCCAGCCGTCGGGGCGGGGCAGGGAGCGCACCGCCCAGCGGTGGATCTCGAGAGCGCAGTGCGCGGCACCCGGGATGCGGACGGCCTCCCGGTAGCGGGCGGCCTCCGCCGTGCTGGGCCAGCCGGGCGCGGCGCCGGCACGGAGCATCTGCTCGACGAGGGCGCCGTCGTCCTTGACGAGCTGGCGTTCGGGCAGCATCGGCAGCTGGAACACCAGGAGGTGCGCGTGTGCCAGCAGCTGCCGAGGATCGGTCAGCAGGGCGGCGCGCATCCGCAGCGGATGCGGAGCCGAGACCGCGCAGAGCCGGCGTACCGCCTTCGGTCGCAGCGCGGCCAGTGACCAGCCGACCAGCCCGCCCCAGTCGTGCCCGACGACGACGGCGTCGGCGGCACCGAGCGACCGGATCACCCCGTGCACGTCGGCAGCCAAGGTCAGCAGGTCGTAGCCGCGCGGCGGCTTGTCGCTGCCGCCCGAGCCGCGGAGGTCAAGCGCGACGGCCCGGTAGCCCGCGCCCGCCAGTGCCGGCATCGCGTGCCGCCAGGTCCACCAGAACTGGGGGAAGCCGTGCAGGAGCACCACCATGGGCCCTTCGCCCAGCTCGGCGACGTGGAAGCGCGCTCCGTTCGCCGCCACGTGCCGGTGCGTCCAGGAGCCGGGGACCTCGACGACGGATGCGTCCGGTACCGGCATGCCTCCAGCATGTCAGCCCCGGGGGGTCACCGGGTCGCGCTCGACCCGCCCTTCAGGACCGCGACCGTCTCCTTGGTCGTCTCGATCGTGCGCTCGGGCGCCTTCACCTTCTTCACCTGGCGCAGACCGATGAACGCCAGGGCGCCGGCGACCAGGACGTAGAGCAACCCGACGATCAGGAACGACCATCCCCGCGGCAGCCCGAGCCCGAACAGGGCGTACGCGAGCGCGAAGGAGAGCATCACGATCGCGAGCAGCCCCAGCACGGCGGCCGCGGCGAACATGCCACCGCCCCGGGCGGCCGCCTTGACGTCGTCGCGGAGCTCGGTCTTGGCGAGCGCCACCTCGTCGCGGACCAGGGTGGACAGGTCGCGGGTGGCGTCGGCGAACAGCCGTCCCAGGGTGCGCTCGGAGTCCGACCCCGCGCCGGAGGAGCCGTTGGGAGCGGCCGCGCCGGCGGAGCGGTCGTACGGGGTGAGGGCCTGGGCCATTGGGTTTCTCCTGCGCTAGTCCGGAAGGTCGCGATGATCGTGCACGCGACCCCCTACCCGCATCACAGGAGGTGGACACTCCGGCGCGGGAGTGGCAGCCGGGCGGTTACCGTGCGCGCTCGAAGTGCTGGTAGTCCTTCAGCCTCGTCCAGCTGCCGCCCCAGCTCCAGCCGGCGTCGGCGAAGGCGTCGCGTACCGTCCAGGTGACCATGCCCTTGCGCAGCGGCCAGCGGTCGAGGTACACGCGGCCGGCGGCCGGCAGCACGGTGGCGCCCTTGACGTAGGGGTTCTGCACGGGGTTGATGTCCAGGGCCCGGCCGTAGGAGTGCACCGACCAGCCGGTGCCGCCGGTCTTGGCGCGGCAGTTGAAGGCGGAGGTGTTGTTGGCCGCCATCGACGCGTCGTCGTCGCCCCGGTAGACGTCCACCAGGCGCATGCGGGCGATCGGGAAGCGGGCGTCGTAGAGGCGGCGGAAGATCCCGGTCACGGCGGCGGCGACGTCGCGGTGAACGACCAGCTCGCCGGTGTGGGCGAGCCCGTCGAAGCCGTAGTAGGTCATCCGGAGGTAGCGCAGGTCGCGCAGGGGCACGGGGCAGCCGGCCCGCCAGGAGAACTGCATGCGGGCGGCCAGGCCCCCGTCGATGGCGGCCACGGAGGAGCGGTAGGCGGGCAGCGGGGCCGCGGCGGTGCTGCTACCGGCCGGGGACGTCCCCGCGGGAAGCGTCACCACGGTCGCCGGTGCCATCGCGAGGGGGCTCGCTCCGGCGCCGGCACCCGCCCCCAGGCCGATGATGAGGGTGGCGGCGGCACCGAACAGGAAACGGTGGGCAGTGGTGCGGGCGGGCATGGGTCCTCCGGGACGGGGATCTCGTCCTGGAGATGTCGGCTTCCCGCCGGCCCGCTTGAGGGCCAGCGCAACCCCGAGTGGGTAAAGCGCGCCTACCCGAGAAGCAGTCGATGCCGGGGAGGGTGGGCACGTTTCGGCTTGCCGGAGGAACCGGTGGGG
>JALYMT010000341.1 GCA_030773555.1 Actinomycetota bacterium
TTGAGCTCAACCCCACGGGACCGCAAGGCCTCCCGGCGAGCCCACACCTCGTCAACGGTGCGCTCGAGCTCGCTCCAGAAGTATGGGGACGTCCGCAGGTGCAGCGTGGTGCCGTGTCGGGCAGCAATCACCCGCGCGGCCTGATCCAGCTCGGAGGAGGGCTTGCGGTAGACGGTGACGGTGTCGCGTTCGGCGTTCAGAACCACGCCCGCGTAGACCGTGGCGTGGCTGCGCCGGCCCAGAGTCTCGATCTCGTTGGCGGCATTCTCCGCTCGATCGGACCCTGAGCGGATGGGGTTTGCCGTCCTGGTCTGTCGTGCCGTCCTTCACCCGATCACACGCTTCCTGCGCTACCTCCGGGTACTGACTGGTGCCAGTCGAAGCGGTGGCGTAGTCCCCGCTCATTCCGGGGAGCACGAGGACGGCGGCGGTAGTTGCCAGCACCACTCCGCCAACCAGGCCGCCGACCAGGGTTCTACGCCGGCGACGGGCGCGGCGGTGGGCGTCGGCGAGGTTGATCAGTCGGAGCTCCCTTCGAGCACTTGAGCGAGCTCCAAGCCGCGATGCGATCTCGCGGACGCTCACCCCGTCGAGGTAGTGCATCATCACGCCGGCCCGTCGACGGGCCGGCGATGCCCAAGAGGCGGCAATAGACCAGACTGAGCGTTGCCGGCACCGCAGCCAGCGAGCCTCCTCAGCCTCAACCGGGCCTCCCCCCGCGCCGGCGCACTCGCTGGTCACGGCGGCGTCCTACGCCTCCCGTAGCCTCCGCCGGTGGGCGAGGAGCGGCGGGAGCGGGCGGGAGTCGGGTACGGGGTCGCCGCGTACGCCATCTGGGGGCTCTTCCCGCTCTACTGGCCGCTGCTGCGCCCGGCAGGCGCGGTGGAGATGCTCGCGCACCGCGTCGTCTGGTCACTGCTGGTCGTGGTCGCCATCCTGGCCGTACGCCGGGGCTGGGGTCAGCTGCCATCGCTGGGCGCGCGCCGCCTCGGGTTGCTCACCCTCGCCGCCGTCCTCATCGCGGTCAACTGGGGCGTCTACATCTACGGGGTGACCTCGGGCAACGTGGTGGAGACGTCACTGGGCTACTTCATCAACCCGCTGGTCACGATCGGCCTCGGGGTCCTCGTGCTCGGCGAGCGGCTGCGCGCCGCGCAGCGGGCCGCGGTCGCCGTTGCCGCGGTCGCCGTCGTCGTCCTGACCGTCGACTACGGCCGGCCCCCCTGGATTGCCCTCGTGCTGGCGTTCTCGTTCGCCGGCTACGGGCTGCTGAAGAAGCAGGTCAATGTCGGAGCAGTCGAGAGCCTGGCCGTCGAGACGGCAGCGGTGTTCCTGCCGGCCCTGGCCTACCTCCTCGTGCTCGCCGTACGCGGGACTGGGACGTTCACCACCGAGGGGCCGGGGCACGCCCTGCTGCTCGTCGGTGCGGGCGTCGTCACCGCCGTGCCGCTGCTGTGCTTCGGCGCGGCGGCCACCCGGGTGCCGCTGACGGTGATCGGGCTCTTGCAGTACCTCACGCCGGTCATGCAGTTCCTCCTGGGCGTGCTGGTCTTCCGCGAGCCCATGCCGGCCTCCCGCGTCGTCGGCTTCGCCCTGGTCTGGGCCGCGCTGGTGATGCTGACGGTCGACGCGCTGACCCGCCACCGCCCCGGCGCCCGCACGCCGGCAGCGACTTCGCCCGACGTTCGCCCTTCCGTCATCTCCCGTACGGACTCCTCACGCTAGGTTGCCGGGCAGTCCATTCAGACGACGAGAAGGAGCAGCAGTGACAACGCTTCCGCCGACTCCCCGACCCGACGGCCGCCGGCTCCTGCCCCTGCTCGGGTCCGCGCTGGGCTCGTACGGCCGGGACCGGATGACGTGCCGCTACCGGTGCGCCAACGCCTGCGACTCCCCCGCGCCGAATCCCAGCGACAACCCTTACTTCGGAGACATCGTCGCGGCGGCGATGAGCCGCCGGACCCTGCTTAAAGCGGGAGCGCTGACCGCCTTCGTCGTGAGCGCCAGCGCCGCCACCTCGGCCCCGGCCGTCGCCGCCGTCACCGGTGCACCCGTCGGCGAGGCCGGGCAGCACGCGGGCCTGCGCGGCCCGCTCACCTTCGACCCGGTCGACCCGAACAGCGTCGACACCGTGGTCGTACCGAACGGCTACGACTGGGCCCCGCTGATCAGCTGGGGTGATCCCGTCGTGCCCGGCGCGCCGGCGTTCAACGCCGACAAGCAGACCCCCGAGGCGCAGGCCCGCCAGTTCGGCTACAACAACGACTTCCTCGCCCTGCTCCCCCTCCCCGGGCAGCGCGACCGGGCCCTGCTCGTGGCCAACCACGAGTACACCAACGAGGAGCTGATGTTCCCCGGCTGGAAGGGCGCGGCGAACGCGACGGCGGAGCAGATCCGCATCGCCATGGCTGCACACGGCCTGTCGGTCGTCGAGGTCGCCCGGGTGGGGAGCACCGGCGAGTGGCGCCTGACCGGCGGGCCCCGCCGCTACAACCGGCGCGTCACGATGGCGACCCGCATGCGGCTGACCGGGCCGGCCGCCGGCTCCCCGCTGCTGCGCACCTCCACCGACCCGACCGGGACGGTGGTGAGGGGCACGCTGAACAACTGCGCCGGCGGCGTCACTCCTTGGGGCACCACGCTGCACGGTGAGGAGAACTTCAACGGCTACTTCACCGGCAGCGCCGACGACGCGCCAGCCGCGCAGCGGGCCGCCTTCCGCCGCTACGGCATCGGCACCTCGGAGCGTGACGCGACCTACCGGGCATGGGACAAGGTCGACCGCCGGTGGCGCATCGCCGACGAGCCCAACGAGGCCAACCGGTTCGGCTACGTCGTCGAGCTCGAACCGTTCGACCCCGACTCGGCGCCGCGCAAGCGGACGATGCTGGGCCGCTTCAAGCACGAGGGCGCCAACGTACGCCTCGCCGCCGACGGCCGCGCGGTCGCGTACATGGGTGACGACGAGCGCTTCGAGTACGTCTACAAGTTCGTGTCCCGCAAGGCGATGCGGCGTGGGTCGAGCAGCGCGGCCCGCCGGCACAACCTCACGCTGCTCGACTCCCGCCTTCGACGGCGCCGGCGAGTGGATCCCGCTGACCTCGGACCGGAAGAGCTACGTGCCCGGCTTCAGCGTGGAGGAGGTGCTGGTCCACACCCGGCTCGCGGCCGACACGGTGCGGCCGACGAAG
>JALYMT010000342.1 GCA_030773555.1 Actinomycetota bacterium
GCCACCAACGGCGCCGCGACCGCGCGCGCGGCCGATGCTCCCGAGGCTCCCGCGGGGGGCGACGAGACCGACGGCCCGCGACGGGCCCGCGAGGCCGACGAGCGTCCCGGTCGCGACGGGTCGCGCCGCGACCGGGGGAGTCGAGAGCGCGCCGACCGTACGGACCGGGCCGACCGTACGGACCGGGCTGACCGCAGCGACCGTACGGACCGGACTGACCAGCCCGAGCGCAACGACCGGCACGGCGGCGACCGTGAGCAGGGCCGGGGTCCCGGCCGGCAGTCCGAGGCACCTGGCGACCCGGGTGACGACGACCTCGACGGCCGGGGGCGGCGCCGACGCGGCCGGTTCCGCGACCGCAACCGCAACCGCCGGGGAGGAGTCCCCTTCGCCGAGGTCGACACCGAGGTCAGCGACGACGACGTCGTCCTGCCGGTGGCCGGGATCCTCGACATCGAGGACAACTACGCCTTCGTCCGCACCTCGGGCTACCTGCCCGGTCCGAACGACGTCTACGTCTCGCTCGCCCAGGTCCGCCGCTACGGGCTGCGCAAGGGCGACGCCGTGGTCGGGGGGGTCCGCCAGCAGCGTGACGGCGAGCAGCGGCGCGAGAAGTTCAACGCGCTCGTGCGGCTCGACTCGGTCAACGGCAGCGACCCGGAGCAGTCCCGGGGGCGGGTGGAGTTCGGCAAGCTGACCCCGCTCTACCCCCAGGAGCGGCTGCGGCTCGAGACCGACGCGAACCTGCTCACCACCCGCGTCATCGACCTCGTCGCCCCCATCGGCAAGGGCCAGCGCGGGCTCATCGTGTCCCCGCCCAAGGCCGGCAAGACCATGGTGCTGCAGGCCATCGCCAATGCGATCACCCGCAACAATCCGGAGTCCCACCTCATGGTCGTCCTCGTGGACGAGCGGCCGGAGGAGGTCACCGACATGCAGCGCTCGGTGAAGGGCGAGGTGATCGCCTCGACCTTCGACCGCCCCGCCGACGACCACACCACGGTCGCCGAGCTGGCCATCGAGCGGGCGAAGCGCCTGGTGGAGCTGGGCCACGACGTCGTGGTGCTCCTCGACTCGATCACCCGTCTCGGCCGGGCCTACAACCTGGCCGCGCCGACCAGCGGGCGCATCCTCTCCGGTGGTGTCGACTCGACCGCGCTCTACCCGCCCAAGCGGTTCTTCGGCGCCGCGCGCAACATCGAGAACGGCGGCTCGCTGACGATCCTGGCCACCGCCCTCGTGGAGACCGGGTCGCGCATGGACGAGGTGATCTTCGAGGAGTTCAAGGGCACCGGCAACATGGAGCTCAAGCTCGACCGCAAGCTCGCCGACAAGCGCATCTTCCCCTCCGTCGACGTCGACGCCTCCGGCACCCGCAAGGAGGAGATCCTCATGCAGCGCGACGAGCTGCAGGTGGTGTGGAAGCTGCGCCGGGTGCTGTCCGCCCTCGAGGACCAGCAGGCCATCGAGCTGCTCATCGACAAGCTCAAGCAGACGCGCAGCAACGCGGAGTTCCTCATGCAGGTCCAGAAGACGATGCCGATGCCGGGCTCGCAGGAGGACTGACCCGCTGGGGCCGCCCGCGGCCTCAGGTATTCCGGCACTACTGCCGAGATACCGCGCATGGGCACCTCAGCGGCGGCCTCCGTGCTCGTCGCCGACGACGACCGCGACATCCGCGATCTCGTCGCGTTCAAGCTGACCCAGGCCGGCTACAGCGTGCTGACGGTCGCCGACGGCACCGCCGCGCTGTCGGCGCTGCTCGAGCAGCGCCCGACCTCGCGGTGCTCGACGTCATGATGCCGGGGCTCTCGGGCCTGGACGTCTGCCGCGCCGTACGCGCCAGCGCGACGACGGTGGACATGCCGGTGATCCTGCTCACCGCGAAGGCCCAGGAGGGCGACGTGGAGCAGGACTTCGGGGTCGGGGCCGACGACTACGTGGTGAAGCCGTTCAGTCCCCGCGAGCTCGTCAGCAGGATTCAGGCGGTCCTCGCGCGCAGCCGGGCGTGAGCTCGCCCGCGGCCGGGTTGCCCGGGCTCGACGCCGGAGCCGGCCTGCTCGTCGCGCTCCTGTCGATCGCCGCGTTGCTCGTCGTCCTGGCGGGCGCCGTGGTGGCCCGCCGTGCCTCCCGCCGGGCGCGGGTCCGGCGGCTCGACCGGCTGGTCGACCCCCTGCGCCCGCTGCTCATCGAGCTCGCCGCGGCCGACGAGCCGGACCCCGAGCTGCTCGCCCGGCTGGACGCGCTCGACGAGCGGTCATGGCGTCAGGTCGAGGTCCTGCTGGCCGCGTTGCTCGGCAAGGTGCGCGGCGACGCGCTGGGCGTGCTGGTGCAGGTGCTCGAGAGGCGAGCACGGTCGAACGAGCCCGCCGTCGCACCCGCAGCCGTCGCGTCCTCGTCCGGGGGCGCGCCGCCGAGCTTCTCGGCGTCACCGGCAGCGCGCCCGCCCTGCCCGACCTCCTCCGGCTGCTCGCCGACCGCGACGCCGACGTGCGTACGGCCGCCGCCCGGGCGGTGGGGCGCCTGCGCGCCGCCGAACTCGCCCCCGCGCTGCTGGGCTGCCTGCACGGCTCCCGCACCGTCCCCGCCGGCGTCGTCGCGCACGCCCTTCGCCGGCCATGCCGAGGCCTACGCCAACCCCCTCGCCCCACCGGTGTCGCTGCTCGTACCTGCCCACGACGAGGAGCTGACCATCGCCGAGGCGGTGGGGGCGATGCTGTCCCTGCGCTACCCCGCCTTCGAGGTCGTGGTGTGCGACGACGGCTCCCGCGACGCCACCTTCGAGCGGCTGCGGGCGGCGTACGACCTCGTCGAGGTGTCCCGGGTGCTGCCAGGCGACGTGGCGCTGCGGGAGGAACTGCTGTCGGTGTACGTGCCCGCGGACGGACGCACCCCCCTCGTCGTCGGGCGCACCGCCAATGCCGGGCGGGCCCCGGGCGGGCCGCTGCCCTGAACGTGTGCCTCAAGCTCGCCCAGCACCCCCTCGTCTGCATGGTCGACGCGGACTCGCTGCTCGACCCCGACGCGCTGCTGGCCGTGACCCAGCCCTTCGCCGACGATCCCCGGCGGGTCGCCGCCACCGGCGGGGTGATCCGGCCGGTCAACGGCTGCGCCGTGCTCGCCGGCCGCGTCGTCCAGGTGCGCATGCCGCCCGGATGGGTGGCGCGCATCCAGGTGGTGGAGTACCTGCGCGCCTTCCTGCTCGGCCGCACGGGCTGGTCGCGGCTGGGGGCGCTGCCGCTGATCAGCGGGGCCTTCGGGTTGTTCCGGCGCGATCTCGTCGTCGCGGTCGGCGGCTTCGACCCCGACTGCCTCGGTGAGGACTTCGAGATGGTCACCGCCCTGCACCGGCATCTGCGCGAGCAGCGGCGCGGCGACCGGGTCGTGTTCGTCGCCGAGCCGGTGTCCTGGACCGAGGTCCCGGCCCGGCTACGGGTGCTCGCCGCGCAGCGCCCGCCGCTGGCATCGCGGCCTCGGACAGGTCCTGCGCAAGCACGCCCGGATTGGTGCTGCACCCCCGCTACGGCCGGATCGGGCTGCTCGCGCTGCCGTACTACGTGCTCTTCGAGCTCCTCGCCCCCCTCGTCGAGCTGCTGGGGATCGTGCTCGTGCCCCTCGGGCTGGCCCTCGGGGCGGTCAGTACCGCGTACGCGTGGCGCCTGCTCGCGGCGGCGTACGGCTACGCGGTGTTCGTGTCGCTGGCCGCCCTGGCGGTGGAGGAGTACAGCTTCGCCCGCTACAGCCGGTGGCGTGATCTGGGCACCGCCGTGCTCGCGTCCGTCCTCGAGCAGGTGGGCTATCGACAGCTGACCTGCTGGTGGCGGCTGCAGGGCCTGTGGGCCGAGCTGCGCGGCGCCCGCTACGCGTGGGGACCCATGCCGCGCGAGGGCTTCGGCGTCGCGCCCGGCGGCAGGGGTCGGCCGTGAGGTCGAGGAGCCTGCGGGCCCGGTTGACCCGCGCCTTCGCCCTGGTCGTGGTGCTCGTGCTCGCGTGCGCGGGGCTGGGCCTCGTCGCCGTCACCTGGACCCAGAACTCGGTCGAGAAGGAGGTCACCCTGGTCCAGCCCATGCAGCTGGCGAACCTCGAGCTGCGGACGGCGATGATCGAGCTCTCCCGCGGGCTGCGCGGCTACCTGCTCACCCGCGACGAGCGGTTCCTCGAGGCCTATGACCGGGGCCGGCACGACCTACCCGATGCCCTGAACCGGCTGCACGGCTACGCCCAGGCCGAGGACCGGGAGTACGTGCGCCGGCAGGAGGAGCTGATCGAGCGGTTGTCGGCCCTCTATCCCGACGTGCGCGCCCTGGGCCGCGGCACGGCCGCGGACACCGGGCAGCTCCTGCGGGGCAAGGAGCTCCTTGACGAGTTCCTCGCGGTCAACGACACGCTGGCGCGCGAGCTCGCCCAGGAGCAGGAGCGGCTCGAGCAGGCCACCCTCGACCTGCGGGCCGCGATGGTCCTGGTCCTGGCCTCGGTGGCCGTGCTCGCGGGAGGAATCGCCGTCCTCACCGGCCTGCGCACCAGCCGGCAGTGGTCGTGCCGCTGCTGCAGCTGCGAGACACCCTCGCCCGGCTGACCGCCGGCGACGTGGAGGCCCGCGCGGCCGTCGACCCGCGGGCCCCGGCGGAGGTGGGGGCGGTCGCCGTGTCGGTGAACGCGCTCGCCGAGGAGGGCCAGCGCCTGCGCCGGGCCGACGCGGAGCGGGCCCGGACGGGAGAGCTCGCCCGCGAGCTCGGAGTGCGCATCCGCGAGCACCTCGTCGTGGAGACGGTCCTGGCCGAGCGGTCGAGGCGGTGGGGCGGGCTCTGGACGCCGACTGGGCACACGTCCGGTTGCTGCGCGACGGGAGCCTGGGCGAGGTCGCCCGCCAGTGGCACGCCCCGCACGTCGCCCCGCTCCTGCCCTCGCCCCGGGGGCCCGGCACGTCCGAGTTGACCTGGCTGCACCGGCTCTCCGCGGCGGGCCGGGCCTCGTCGTCGACGACACCGCGGCCGAGCCGGCCTTCGCCGCCTCCGGCGGCCCGGCCGCCCTGACCGGCGGCGGCGTGCGAGCCTGCGTGCTCGTGCCGCTGGCTGCCGGCACCGACCTCTACGGACTGCTCACCGTGGCCCGCGCCCAGGTCCACCTCTGGAGCGAGGCGGAGACCGCCCTCGTCGACGCGGTCGCCCGCGATCTCGGTCGGGCCCTGCAGCACGGGCACCTCTTCGAGCAGCAGCGGCTCCTCGTCGAGCAGCTGCGCGAGCTCGATCGGACGAAGACCGACTTCCTCTCCACCGTGTCGCACGAGCTGCGCACCCCGCTCACCAGCATCTCCGGCTACGTCGAGCTGCTGCGGGACGAGGACGCCGGGCGGTCACCGCCCAGCAGCAGGGCATGCTCGACGTCATCGAGCGCGCACCGGCCGGCTCCACGTCCTGATCGAGGACCTGCTGACGCTCTCGGGAATCGAGGCCAAGGCGTCGCATCACGACGGTTGCCCTGCGCGTGCGCGACCTGGTCGAGTCGGCGGCCGCGACGGTGCGCCCCACGATGGCCCAGGCCGGACTGAGCCTCGAAGTCGCCCCCGGATCCGAGGACGCGCAGGTGAGCGGCGACCCCGGTCAGCTGGAGCGGGCCCTGCTCAACCTGCTGAGCAACGCCGCGAAGTTCTCCCCGGCAGGGCGCAGGGTCGAGCTGAGCGCCGACGTCGAGGGCGGTGAGGTGGTGCTCACCGTCGCCGACACCGGCATCGGCATCCCCGAGAAGGAGCAGGAGCAGCTGTTCGCCCGCTTCTTCCGCGGCTCGAACGCGATCGCCGGCGCCATCCAGGGCACCGGGCTCGGCCTCACCATCGTGCGCAGCATCGTGGAGCACCACAACGGCACGCTGGCCGTGCGCTCCCGCGAGGGCCTGGGGACCACCGTCGAGATCCGGCTCCCCCTGCTCCAGCCGACCAGCACCGAGGAGGGAATGCCGAGGCGCGAGCAGGAGTTGGAGGCCATCGTGCGGTCCTCTGGCACACTGACCTGACGGTTCCGGTTCACGTGCTCGCGGACCCCGGGATTCCCCGGGCTCTGCGAGCACGACCCGGCGGCCGCGAGACGAGGAGAGCCCCGTGAAGAACGACATCCACCCCGACTACGTGGAGACGCAGGTCAGCTGCTCCTGCGGCAACACGTTCACCACCCGCAGCACCGCGCGCACCGGCACGCTGCACGCCGACGTCTGCTCGGCCTGCCACCCCTTCTACACCGGCAAGCAGAAGATTCTCGACACCGGTGGTCGGGTCGCTCGCTTCGAGCAGCGGTTCGGCAAGTCGGGTAAGGGCGCGCAGGCCAGCAAGTAGTCCACCCGAGCGGCGCCGCTCCCGGGATCGCCTCCCAGGATCGGCGCCGTTCGCGCTGTCGGGCCCCCGTACGTACCGCCGTCCGCTTCCGGAGAAGGTCCCGTGTCCGCCTCGCTCTCCGCCCCCAACCCCGGTGCCCCCGCCACCTTGGGGGCACTCAACGACCTGCTGGTCGAGCACGCCGACCTCGAGACCCGGCTGGCCGACCCGTCGGTGCACGGCGACCCGGGCCTGGCCCGGCGGCTGGGCAGGCGCTACGCCGAGCTGACTCCGGTCGTCGAGACCTACCGCGAGTGGCGGGCCGCCGGTGACGACCTGGACGCCGCGCGCGAGCTCGCCGACGAGGACTCCTCCTTCCACGCCGAGGCCGCTGGCCTGGAGGCCCGCCGCGGCGTCCTGGAGAGCCGGCTCCGGACCCTGCTGCTGCCCCGCGACCCCAACGACGACAAGGACGTGATCGTCGAGGTCAAGGCGGGGGAGGGCGGGGAGGAGTCGGCCCTGTTCGCCGGTGACCTGCTGCGCATGTACCTGCGCTACGCCGAGCGGCAGGGCTGGCGCACCGAGGTGCTCGACGCCACCCCCTCCGACCTCGGCGGTTACAAGGATGTCTCCGTCGCGGTCAAGGCCCGGGCCGGGACGCCCCCCGGCGAGGGCATCTGGTCGCGGCTGAAGTACGAGGCCGGCGTGCACCGGGTGCAGCGCGTGCCCGCGACCGAGTCACAGGGCCGCATCCACACCTCCGCTGCCGGCGTGCTCGTGCTCCCGGAGGCCGAGGACGTCGACGTCACTGTCGACCCCAACGACCTGCGCATCGACGTCTACCGCTCCTCCGGGCCCGGCGGGCAGAGCGTCAACACCACCGACTCCGCCGTCCGGATCACCCATCTGCCCACCGGCATCGTCGTCTCCTGCCAGAACGAGAAGAGCCAGCTGCAGAACAAGGAGCAGGCGCTCCGCATCCTGCGGGCCCGGTTGCTGGTGGCCGCCCAGGAGCAGGCTGACGCAGCGGCCAGCGCCGAGCGCAAGAGCCAGGTGCGCACCGTCGACCGCTCCGAGCGCGTGCGCACCTACAACTTCCCGGAGAACCGCATCTCCGATCACCGCGTCGGCTACAAGGCCCACAACCTGGACGCGGTCCTCGACGGTGACCTCGACGCCGTCGTCACCGCCCTCGTCGAGGCCGACCGGGCCGCCAAGCTGGCCGGCGGCGACGGCAGCTGATGAACGTCGTACGCGAGCAGGTCGCGGCCGCGGTGGCCCGCCTGGCCGCGGCGGCGGTGCCCTCGCCGTCGTACGACGCGGAGGAGTTGGCCGCCTACTCCCTCGGCGTCGAGCGACGGGAGCTGTGGCGCCAGGAGCGCACGGGCGCGGCCTTCCCGGCCTACGTCGAGCGTCGCGCCGCCCGTGAGCCCCTGCAGCACATCACCGGCCGGGCCTACTTCCGGCACGTGGAGCTCGCCGTCGGGCCAGGGGTGTTCGTGCCCCGCCCCGAGACCGAGCTCGTCGCCGGTGCCGCGGTCGAGGAGGCCCAGCGGCACGCGCATCCCGTCGTCGTCGACCTGGGCACCGGCTCCGGCGCCATCGCGCTCGCCGTCGCCACCGAGATTCCGTCGGTGCGGGTGCACGCGGTCGAGCTCGAGGCCGCGGCGTACGCGTGGGCGCGACGCAACCTGCACGGTTCCGGCGTGGAGCTGCGGCAGGGCGACCTCGCCGGGGCGTTCCCGGAGCTCGACGGGCGCGTCGACGTGGTCGTCAGCAACCCGCCCTACATTCCCCTCGGCGCCGTCATCCGCGATCCCGAGGTGGCCGCCCACGACCCCGCCCCGGCGCTGTGGTCCGGCACCGACGGCCTCGACGCGGTGCGCGCGGTGGAGCAGCGGGCGGCGCGCCTGCTGCGGGCCGGTGGGCTGGTCGTGGTCGAGCACGCCGACCTGCAGGGCAGCACGGCCCCTGAGGTCTTCGCCGCCGCCGGGGGGTGGGACGAGGTCACCGACCACCCCGACCTGGCCGGGCGGCCGCGCTATCTCACCGCCCGCCGATCCGCCGCCCCCGCACCCGGCGGCGAGCGGTGAGCCGCCGCTTCGACTGCGCCGACCCGGTGGAGCGCGGGCGCGGCCTCGAGCAGGCCGAGTCGGCGGTGCGCCGCGGCGAGCTCGTCGTGCTGCCGACCGACACCGTCTACGGCGTCGGAGCCGACGCGTTCTCGCCGTCCGCCATCGCCGCCCTGCTCGCGGCGAAGGGCCGAGGCCGCGACATGCCCGTACCCGTGCTCGTGGGCTCGGCGCGCACCCTCGACGGGGTGGCGACCGGCATCTCCGCTGCGGGTCGCGCCCTGCTGGAGGCCTTCTGGCCGGGCGCCCTCACGCTGGTGTGCTCGGCCCAGCCCTCCCTGCGCTGGGATCTGGGCGAGACCCGGGGCACGGTCGCGGTCCGGATGCCGCTGCAGCCGGTCGCCCTCGAGCTGCTGCGCGCCGTCGGCCCGATGGGGGTGAGCAGCGCCAACCGCAGTGGGCGGCCGCCGGCGAGCACGGTCGACGAGGCGCTTGGGGACCTCGGCGACGCCGTGTCCGTCTATCTCGACGGCGGCCCCACCGGGGAGCCCGTTCCCTCGACCATCGTCGACGTCACCGGGTCGCGCCCCCGGGTGCTGCGCGCGGGCGCGGTGTCCCTCGAGCTGCTCCGCGACGTCGTGCCCGATCTCGCGGTCTAGCCCCACCCCGTCCTGGATCATGGCCTCGGCGGGCACGGGCGTGCGGGCGGCGTCCCCGTCGCGCCCCTGCCTCGGCCTACAGTGGATCCCTCGCCCATCCCCTCGCTCAGCCGGAGGACGACCCCATGACCACCAGCGAGGTCCCGTTCTGGGGTCCCGACTTCACCGCCCTCGAGCAGCAGGACCCCGAGGTGGCCGGCATCGTCCTGGGCGAGCTCGAGCGCCAGCGGGGCGGGCTGCAGCTGATCGCGAGTGAGAACTTCACCTCACCGGCCGTGCTCGCGGCGCTCGGCTCCACCCTGTCGAACAAGTACGCGGAGGGCTATCCCGGGCGCCGCTACTACGGCGGCTGCCAGGAGGTCGACAAGGCCGAGGTCCTCGGCATCGAGCGGGCGAAGGCCCTCTTCGGTGGGCCCGGCACCGAGCTGCACGCCAATCTGCAGCCCCACTCCGGCGCCAGCGCCAACCTGGCGGCGTACGCGGCGCTGCTCGTGCCCGGCGACAAGGTGCTCGCGATGGCGCTTCCGCACGGCGGTCACCTCACCCACGGCTCCAAGGTCAACTTCTCGGGCAAGTGGTTCACCCCCGTCCCCTACACGGTGCGCCAGGACGACGAGCAGATCGACTACGACCAGGTCCGTGACCTCGCGCTCGAGCACCGGCCCAAGATGATCATCGCGGGGGCCACCGCCTATCCCCGCCTCATCGACTTCGCCCGCTTCCGTCAGATCGCCGACGAGGTCGGGGCCTGGCTGATGGTCGACGCGGCCCACTTCATCGGCCTGGTGGCCGGCAAGGCCATCCCGAGCCCGGTGCCGCACGCCGACGTGGTCACGTTCACGACCCACAAGGTGCTGCGCGGGCCCCGCGGCGGGATGATCTTGTGCAAGCCCGAGCTGGCCACGCGCATCGACAAGGCCGTCTTCCCGTTCTCCCAGGGGGGCCCGCTGATGCACGCGGTCGCTGCCAAGGCGGTCGCCCTCCGCGAGGCCGCCTCACCGGCCTACCAGGCGTACGCCCGCCAGGTGATCGTCAACGCGCAGGCACTGACCGACGCGCTCACCGCCGAGGGAATGCGCCCGGTCTCCGGAGGCACCGAGACCCACCTCGCGCTGCTCGACCTGCAGGCCGCCGGCGTGACCGGCGCTGAGGCGGAGGCGCGCTGCGACGCCGCACGCATCACCCTGAACAAGAACGCCATCCCCTACGACCCGCAGCCGCCGATGGTCGCCTCCGGTATCCGCATCGGCACCCCCGCCGTCACCAGCCAGGGCATGACCGAAGGCGACATGAAGGAGGTCGCCCGGCTGATCGCCGAGGCGGTCCAGGGCACCGGCCCACGGGGAGTCGCCGAGGCCGTCGGTGCCCTCGTCGCCCGCCACCCGGCTTATCCGCGGAGCTGAGGCCGCCCGCCCGCGAGCCGCGGCTCCTCGCCCATGCGCAACTACCTGCTCACCATCCTCGTCGCGGCGGCGGCGACCTATCTGCTGACCCCGGTCGTCCGCCGGGGTGCGCTGCGCTGGGGGGCGCTCGCCGCCGTCCGCGACCGCGACGTGCACTCCACTCCGACGCCCCGGCTGGGCGGCATCGCGATGTACGGCGGCTTCCTGGCCGCCCTGCTGGTCGCGAGCCAGCTGCCGCTGCTGAGCCAGGTGTTCGCGCGCTCGCGTGACTGGCTGGCCCTGCTCGCCGGCGCGACCGTCATCGCCGCGCTCGGATTCGCCGACGACCGGTGGGGCCTCGACGCGCTCACGAAGTTCGCCGGGCAGGTCCTGGCGGCCGGGGTGATGGTGCTGCAGGGCCTGCAGCTGCTGTGGCTGCCCTTTCCCGGTCAGGTGGGAGCGTTCATCCTGCCGTCCTCGCTGGGCGTGCCCCTGACGGTGCTGATCGTCGTGGTCACCATCAACGCGGTGAACTTCGTCGACGGGCTCGACGGGCTCGCCGCCGGCATCGGCACCATCGCGGCGGGCGCGTTCTTCACGTTCTCGTACCTGCTGTCGGTCACCCGCGGACTCGAGTACGCGACCACGCCCACCCTCGTCTCGGCGCTGGTCGTAGGCATCTGCCTGGGCTTCCTGCCGCACAACTTCCACCAGGCGCGCATCTTCATGGGCGACTCCGGCTCCATGCTCATCGGGCTGCTGCTCGCCGCCTCGATGATCACCCTCACCGGCCAGGTCTCCCCGAACGCAGTCGACGACGCGCCCCTCGCACCGGCCCTGCTGCCCCTGCTGCTGCCGGTGCTCGTCCTCGTCGTGCCCTTCGCTGACCTGGTGCTCGCGGTCGTCCGCCGGACGCGTGCCGGGCGCTCGCCCTTCGCCCCCGACAAGCAGCACCTGCACCACCGGCTCCTCGAGATCGGCCACTCCCACGTCCGAGCCGTGATGATCATGTACGCCTGGTCAGGCCTGCTCGCCTTCGGTGTCCTGGTGCTCGCGCTCCTGCCCGGCCCGTGGCCGAAGGTCGCCTTCGGACTCGTGCTGCTCGCCGCCCTCGCCCTCACCCTCAACGTCGACGTACGCCGCCGCTTCGGCGGCCCCCGGGCGGCCGTCGGCGGCGGCGGCGAGTGACCTCGGGAAATTGGTAGCTTTCCCCCGGGTACCGGGGTCGGCGCCGCTCGCGCCGGCGCGCATCCCGGGACCGGACCCCGACGAGGAGGCGGCCGACGTGGGGCAAGGACCCGAGCGGGCACTGTTCCGGGCCTCGGCGCTGCCGACCGCCGCGGCCGGCGCCGTCGTTACCACCGTTGCCGCGCTGCGCGGGGGCGCCCCCGGCGTCTACGGCGCGGTGTTCGGTACGGCCGTCGTGATGGCGTTCTTCGGCATCGGCCTGCTGGTCTCGCGCGCGGTGGCCCGGATCGCTCCGGAGCTGGTGATGGGCATCGCCATGCTGACGTACGCCCTCAAGGTCCTCGCGCTCGGCGGGCTGCTGGCCGCTTTCCGCGATACCTCGGCCTTCTCCACCTCGGCCTTTGCTGGAGCGGTCCTCGTCGCAACGGTCGTCTGGCTCGCTGCTCAGGTGCGCGCCTTCACCCGCCTGCCGTTGCTCTACGTCGAGCCCGACACCGGACCCGAGACCGCAGCCCACCCCGACGCCCAGCTCCGCGCGCGGCGCTGAGGGGGGGCAGAGTCGTGAGCGACGACCCGAACTCGCCGGCGCCCCGCCCCCGCAAGTCCTCACCCGACGACCCGTACAGCATCCTGGCTTATCTGTTGTCGGGACCCCTCGTCTGGGGTGGCGTGGGGCTGCTGCTCGACCGGTGGCTGGGCACCGGATTCTTCGTCGTGTTGGGCCTGCTGCTGGGTATTGGAGCGGCGCTGTACCTCGTCTGGCTCCGGTACGGTAGGCCCTGATTTTTTCCCCGCCTCTGTGCGGCCTGCCTGATGCGGGCGGCACACGCCCGGTTGAGGAGTGCGCGTGAGTGCCTGGCTGCTGGCCGCCGAGGAGTTCCACGCGCCGGGCACCGGGAGCTTCCAGCTGCCGCCGATCGTCGGCGGGATCGCGTGGTTCACCAAGCCCGTGCTGCTCGCGCTGTTCAGCGCGGTGCTCGTGGGCGGCTTCTTCCTCGTCGCGTCCCGCCGGGTGGCGATGGTGCCGGGGCGCCTGCAGTTCGTCGGTGAGAGCGCCTACGGGTTCGTGCGCAACAGCGTGGCGCGCGACGTCATCGGCGAGGGCTTCCAGCGCTACGCGCCCTACCTCGCGACGCTGTTCTTCTTCGTCCTGGTCAACAACATCTTCGGCATCATCCCATTCATCCAGTTCCCGACCATGTCACGGGTCAGTTTCCCGTACGTGCTCGCCATCATCGCCTGGCTGGTCTTCAACTACATCGGGGTGCGGCGCGCGGGCCTGCTCGGCTACCTGAAGGGGATCGCCTTTCCGCCCGGCGTGCCGACGTGGGTCTACATCATCCTGACCCCGCTGGAGCTGGTGTCGACCCTGATCGTGCGTCCGGTGACGCTGTCGCTGCGGTTGTTCGCGAACATGTTCGCCGGCCACCTGCTGCTGCTCGTCTTCATTCTCGGCGGTGAGCACCTGCTCGCCTCCGGCGGGCTGCTGGCCCTCGTCAGCCCCTTCTCGTTCGCCTTCGCGATCGTCTTCACGTTCTTCGAGGCGCTCGTGCAGGTCCTGCAGGCCTATATCTTCACCCTGCTCACCGCCCTCTACATCGCCGGCGCGATGAGCGAAGAGCACTGAGCTCCCCGAACTTCCGTACCGACCCCTGCTGCCCCCCGCGAAAGGAACTCCCTGTATGGACGCCGTGCTCGCCGTTGTCGAAGGCAACCTCAACCAGATCGGCACGCTCAACCTCGTCGGCTACGGCCTGTCGGCCATCGGCCCCGGCATCGGCGTCGGGCTGATCTTCGCTGCCTACATCAACGGCACGGCGCGCCAGCCCGAGGCCCGCGGCCTGCTCCAGCCGATCGCCTTCCTGGGCTTCGCCCTCGCCGAGGCGCTCGCCATTCTGGGCCTCGTGCTCGCGTTCGTCCTCTAGGAGGCGTTTCCATGACCTGGCTGATGGCCGTCGCCTCCGAGACCAAGGGCGAGGAGGTTAACCCCCTGCTTCCCGCGCTTCCCGAGATCCTGGTCGGCCTGGTTGCGTTCGGCCTGCTCTACCTGGTGCTGTCCCGCGCCGTCTTCCCCCGCTTCGAGCGCGCCTTCCGTGAGCGCACCGAGGCGATCGAGGGTGGCCTGGAGCGGGCCGAGCGGGCGCAGCGCGAGGCGGAGGCGCTGGCGGCGCAGTACCGCCAGCAGATGCAGGAGGCTCGGGCCGAGGCAGCCCACATCCGCACCGAGGCGCAGTCCGAGCGCGCGTCCATCGTCGAGGCGGCTCGGGTCGAGGCCCAGCAGGAGGCCGAGCGCGTCACCGAGCGCGGCCGGGCGCAGCTGCAGGCCGACCTGGCCCAGGTGCGCGCGGAGCTGTCCCGCGAGGTCGGGCAGATCGCGGTCGACCTGGCCGGGCGCGTCGTCGGCGAGAA
>JALYMT010000343.1 GCA_030773555.1 Actinomycetota bacterium
CCTCCCGGGCGGCCGAGCCGGCGAGCGGGGCCCCGGCGGCGGAGATGACCGCCGAGAGCACGAGCACGCCGCCGGTGACCGCCCCGGCGAGCAGGCTCTGCCCCAGGGCGGCGGTGGCGGCCACGGCGAGCAGTCCGATGATCACGTCGACCCACCGGTCGGCGTAGATGACGAACCGCTCCGAGTCCAGGGCCCGCGCGGCCACCTCGCCGGGCGGGGTACGCGGCAGCCGGCGCTGCATCGTCTGCCCCCGCAGCACCGCGAGGCGCAGGCGCAGCGTGACCGCCACCCACCACAGCGGATAGATCCGGAACGCGAAGGCGATGCTGAGCGGCGAGAGGAGCAGCCCGGCGGCGAGCAGCACGCCCTCGGTCCACGGCGTCGCCCCTGCCTGCAGTCGCGCGACGAGGTGTCCCCAGAGCCAGCCGGTGACGACACCCTGGGCGCTCAGCAGCGTGCCGGCGAGGAAGGCCAGCCCGCCCACGGCGCCCCACCGGGGATAGGCCCGCAGCAGGGCGTGCACCGCCCGGGGCAGGGAGGGTCGCGGCCCGGCCCGCCGATCCGGCTGCCGCCGCCGGTCGGTGCGGGGGAGCAGCGGCGTCCCCGCGCCTCCGGGCGCGCCGGTGCCCGCCGCCTGCAGGAGGTCCCGGAAGGGTCCGGGCTCCGCGGCGAGCCGGGTGCGGGCGCCGTACTGCACGACGCGACCGGCGTCGAGCACGGCGACGAGGTCGCAGCGCTCGGTGGTGGAGAGCCGGTGCGCGACGACGATGCCGGTACGGCCCGCGAGCAGGCGGGCGGCGGCCTCGGTCACCCGCTGCTCGGTCTGCGGGTCCATGCGCGCGGTGGCCTCGTCCAGGACGACCACGCGGACGTCACGGACGAGCAGCCGGGCGAACGCGACGAGCTGCTCCTGACCCGCCGACACGGTGGTGCCGCCGACGCCCAGCCGGGTGTCGAGCCCCTCGGGGAGGGAGTTCACCCACGCGGTGAGGCCGAGCGCCTCGAACGCGGCCTCGACCTCGGATCGGTCGATGTCGGCGAAGAGGGTGACGTTCTCCAGGAGCGTGGCCGCGAGGATCTCCGTACGCTGGGTCACCACGCCGACCGAGCGCCGCAGGTCCTCGATCGCGGTGGCGCGCAGGTCCTGCCCCGCCACGAACACCGTCCCCGGCGGGGGGTCCAGGGCCCGGGAGAGGACCTTCGCCAGGGTCGACTTGCCGGCACCGGTGCGCCCCACGAGCGCGCAGGTCGAGCCGGCCGGAATGCTCAAGGTGACACCTCGCAGGGCGAAGCCGCCCGGATAGGCGTAGTCGAGGCCGCGGATCTCCACGGGAGCCGGACCGGGCGACAGCGGGCTTCCTCCCCCCTCCTCCTGCGGGGCGGTCAGCAGGGAGCGGATGCGGGTGAGCGCACCCAGGCCGGCCTGGAGCTCGGGCAGGTGATTGGCGACGTGGGTGAGCTGGGCGACGAACGAGGTGACGAGCAGCCACAGGGTGACCAGCTCGGCCAGGGACAGCCGCCCGGCGCGCACGAGGCCCAGCCCGGCCACCGCCAGCGTGGCGAGCAGGAGGTGGACGACGAGCCCGGTGCGCAGCGTGACCTGGGCGGAGACGACCGAGGTGGCCTCGACCCGGCCCAGCAGCTCTCGGGCGCGCTGCGCGTACTGCCGGATGACGTGCGGCTGGCCCAGGGAGGACCGCACGTCGTCGCGCCCGGCGACCGCCTCCTCGAGCTGCGCCGCGGACTCGGACCAGGCGACCTCCTCCTCCTGCTTGCGTGCGGCGACGCGCCGGGCGAGGGGCCGCGCGACCAGGAAGGTGAGCGCGCCCACGAGCGGGAAGGCGAGCCACGCTCCCCACCAGGTGAGCCCGGCCACCAGCCAGGCGAGCACCGAGCGCAGCACGGCGCGGCCCATCTCCCAGCCGGCGCGGCGCAGGAGCGTGCCGACCTGGGTGGCGTCGTCGTCGACCCGGTCGAGCACCTCGCCGACCGCCTGCTCCTCCAGCGCGACCAGGGGCTGGTGCAGCGCGGCGTGCAGCAGGTCGCCCCGCAGCCGTCCCTCGGCTCGCCCCACGACGCCGGAGAACACGGTCTTCCCGACGCTGTCGACGATCGCGGCGCCCAGCAGGAGGACGGCCAGGAGGAGCAGGAGGCCGCGCGTGGGGCCGGCGGCCAGCCGGCCGGCGACGATCGAGCCGACCGTCTCGGCGAGGGCGGCGGCCAGGGCGAGGGC
>JALYMT010000344.1 GCA_030773555.1 Actinomycetota bacterium
GCGGCGTCGGCGGCGCCCGGGCTGCTCGTCGGGGTCAGGAGCGGGGCTTGGGCTTGCCGGCGAGGTCGGCGAAGACGACGACGTTGTCGAGGTAGCGGCCTGCTGCACGGTCGTACTGCCCTCCACACGTCAGCAACACGAGCCCCGATGATCCGCTACGACGGTAGACGCGATCACTGGGAAACCGGTCGCGGGGGAACTGCTCGACCTTGCGGATGCGGAAGGTCGAGTTCGTCCAGTCCTTGCTGTAGACCTGCACAGTGTCACCCGGCCGCAGCGATTCCAGGCCGTAGAAGACGGCGGGGCCCGTCGGCGAGTCGCGGTGCCCGACCAGGACCGGAGCGCCCGGCTGCCCGGGAACCGGCCCGTCCTGCCACCAGCCGACCTGGGAGTACTGGCGCGGGGCCTCGAGCGAGCCGTCGGGGAGCACGTCGAGCCCCACCAGCTTCTGGTCGACCTTGAGCCGAGGAATCAGCACCCGGGCGGGCGTGCCGACCGCGGTGCTCCCCAGCTGCTTGCGCAGGATGCGGGCCCCGGCCTCGGTCTCGGCGTCGGCCCGCGGGGTGGCCCCGGAGCCGGCTCTGGACGGCGCGGCGGTCGAGGGGGGGGCAGCCGGCGCGCCGGGGACCTCGGCCTCGGCAGGTGAGGGCGTCGGCGGCACCGGATCCGGTGAGGCGACCGGGGCGACGACGCCAAGAGGAGCGGGCGTCGGGCCGGTGGTGGCCAGCACCGAGGGGATGCCCCCCGCGAGGAGGGCACCCCCCAACGCCAGCATCAGTGTCCCGCTCACCCCGGACGAGAGTCGACCGGAGCGGGACCACCGGGGCCGCACGGGCCGCCCCGGGCGGGGGCGGGCAGTCGGCTGCCGGCCCTCCCCCGCACCCGGAACGGCCACCGGTCAGCTACCCGAGGTAGAGCCGGTCGAGCGCGTGCGGTTGCGGCGCAGCAGGCCGAGGCCCAGCAGGCCGAACCCGACACCGAGCACCGAGGCACCTGCCGGCAGCAGCGGCGAGGACGCCGGCCCGCTGACAGGAGCGACGACGGGAGCAGCGGCCGGAGCCGCAGCGGTCGCCTCGCCCGCGGTGCCACCGGCACCGGCGTTCGCCCCACCGCTCGGGTCCTGACCCTCGCCCGTGGTACCCGGGCGCACCTTCGAGCCCGAGTGCGGCAGCGCCACGTACGGGAACGAGTCCCCGAACGCCTTGTCGTTCGTGTTCACCAGGTCGCCCTCGGCCAGCGGCTCGACGATCTTGCCGGTGCGCACCGCGCCCTCGAGGGCCTGCAGCTCGATGTCGACGACGTCGTCGGCGAGGCGGCGGCCGTTCGGGAAGCCGGAGGTGTCCTTGGCCAGGACGCCGAGGCGGCTGGGCTCGTCCGCGGGCTCGATCGAGGTGTTGAGCCGCAGGAGCTCGGCCGGCTGCACCTTGCCCTCGGGCATGTTGAGGCCCTTGACACCGGTGAGGAAGATCGAGAACAGGTCCTTGCGGGGAGCCTCGGGGGCGGGGATGCCGTAGATCTTCTCGATCAGCTTCGGGAGCTCGGGGTCGAGGACCCGGTCAACGGCCAGCTGCACCGAGGCGTCGTTGTGCGGCTCGAGGGCGTTGAACGCGTCCTTGAGCCCGGCGGGGAAGACGACCTCGTTGACCAGCGGGTTGCCCAGGCGGGACACCTGGACGAACTCGCCCTCGGTCTTGACGCTGCCGTCGGCCTTGTGCACCCGCATGCTGGGACGCTCAGTCGTGCTCCAGACACCGATGACGGGGTCGCCGTCCTTGGTGAGGTCCTTGACCGGCACCTGCAGGGCGACACTGTTGATGTTGAACCCGGTGAGCGTGTCCGAGCCCCGCTCGCTCAGGTCGCCGCCGTAGAGCAGGTCGAAGACGCGCAGGTCGGCGAAGAACGGGTCGTCGGCCTGGCCGGCGAAGCTCTTCCCACCACCCTCGACGTCGACGACCGCCTCGGCGCGCAGCTCGGCGTAGTTCGGAAACGACGCGTCACCGACGTGCGAGGGCGCCGTGGGGGCGTCCTCGAGGAGCGTGGTCACGTTGCCCTCGCCGTCGATCACCTCGAGCGTGTAGGTCTGCTTGAACAGCAGGTTCTCGTCATCGAAGGACGTCACCGGGCCGTTGTTCTTGAGGAACGTCTTGGTGCCGCGCTTGTCGACGTTCTTGAACTTCCACCGGTAGCTGATGTCCGCCTTGGCGTCACCGTCGTTGTCGATCCTGATGTAGTAGAGCGCGTCCTCGGCGAACGGGTAAAAGTTCGGCCCGCCCGCCGGCTCCTGGAACGGCAGCCAGTTCGAGATCAGGGTCACCGTGTCCGACTTGTCCGGGCTGACGAACGCGTAGACGTCGGTGTTGTCGGCCAGCGGGTCGTTGATGATGAGCGGAGCTTCGCGGTGGCTGGAGGCCACGCCGGTGCTCGTGCTGAGGAGGGCTGCGGAGCCCCCGAAGGCGACCGCAGAAGCGGTGAGGGCAGCGATGGCGCTGCGCTTCCGGCTGCGGGAATTGGCTGACACGATACGAGATCCTCTCATTGATTGAATTGCTTTACCTGTGCCGGCGGCGCCGGCGATTTGTGCGGCCCAGCACGTCCTGGGCTTCGGGCTCGATTCCTGAGCCCTGCCGGCGCCTCCTCAGCTCGGCCGGCCTGCGACCGGACGTTTCCTCTGCCTGCCAGTTCGGAGCGGCTCCCGCCTTGGATGGGTGACTCGCCTCGCCGGGCTTCTCCGTCGACCCGTACGGCGGAGCTCTCTTACGCACAGAGACGCGACATGCGCGGAGAGCACGTAGCCGGGCGGGGCAGGTACTGCACATTTGCATCCGGAAGCAGCGGCCACGGCGAGACCGCGAGCCCTTCCCCCGGATGCCGTAGCCGGCTCCGAGGTCACGCCCCGCAGTATTCCACGGCGAGCACGGCCAGCGCCCGGGCCGCAGTGACGACCTCGGCGATCGGTACAGCCTCGTCGGGGCCGTGGGCCAGGCCGGCGTCGCCCGGCCCGTAGTGCACGGTCGGGATGCCGCCGAGCCCGGTGAGCAGCCGCAGGTCGCTGCCGTACGGCGCCGCCCACGTGTCCTGGGCGGCACCGCCGGTGACGACCGCGTGCGCCGCCCGCACCCGGGCCGGCAGGTCGCTGCCCGTCGGGACCCGGCCGGAGGCGAACTGCCCGCCCCACCACTCCACGGTCACCGGATGCTCGCGCAGCCAGGGGTCCTCGGCGCAGGCCTGGGCGACGGCCCCCTCGATCGCCGCCCTGGCCGCGGCGGGCGGCTCACCGAGGGCCACTCCCAGCCGCCCCTCGGCGACGAGCAGGTCGGGGACGCTGGAGGCCCAGTCCCCGGCACGTACGGTGCCGATCGAGAGCGCGTAGGGCAGCGGCCAGCGACCCATCAACGGGTCGACGTCGGCGTTGCGCACCCGCTCGAGCTCCTGGAGCGCCCGCCACACCGGCCAGAACTTCTCCAGGGCGCTGGTCCCCGCGAGTCGCCGGGCGGCGTGCGCGGCGCGGCCGGGGACGCGCAGCCGGAAGGTCAGCGCACCGGCGGTGGCGGGGACGAGGTCGAGACCAGTGGGCTCGGGGATGACGCAGGCGTCGGCCCGCCAGCCGCGGCGCAGCAGTGCATACGTGCCCAGCCCGCCGTCCTCCTCGCCCTGTACGCTCGCGAGCAGCACGTCACCGCGCAGGGGCACGGCCGCGCGCTGCAGGGCCTGCACGGCCCAGGCGGCCGCGACCAGGCCGGCCTTCATGTCGCAGGCCCCGCGCCCGAACAGCGCGCCACCGCTCAGCCGGCCGGCGAACGGCGCGTCCCCCCACGCCTCGAGATTGCCCGGGGGCACGACGTCGATGTGGCCGTTGAGCATGAGGGTGGGGCCGCTGCCGCGCCCGGGTAGCCGGCCCACCAGCCCCCACGCCTCGGTGCGGGGCACCTCGACGCCGGGGAAGTCGTCCTCGCCCTGCAGCTCGGCCAGCGGCAGCGGCCAGTGGTCTCTCTCCAGGCCCGCCCGCTCGAAGAGCCGCGCCAGGTCGGCCTGCGCGGAGTTCTCCTCGTCGCTGCCGCTGATGCTCGGGGTCCGTACCAAGCCGACCAGCAGGTCGAGCATCGGCGTGCGCTCGGCGTCGACCGCGTCGAGGACGCGGGCCCGCCAGTCGACGCTGGGGTTCGACGAGTCAGGGGACACGACGGGGCCGCTAGGCGGCGGAGAGCCGCTCGCGGCCGTGCGGCTGTGACCAGCCCGACACGTCGGGGCCCTTCGGCACGATGCGCGTCGGGTTGATCTTGTCGTGGGTCGCGTAGTAGTGGCGCTTGATCTGCTCGAAGTCGACCGTGTCGCCGAAGCCGGGGGTGGCGAACAGGTCACGGGCGTAGCCCCACAGCACCGGCATCTCGGTCAGCTTGTTGCGGTTGCACTTGAAGTGGCCGTGGTAGACGGCGTCGAAGCGCACGAGGGTGGTGAACAGTCGCACGTCGGCCTCGGTCAGGACGTCGCCGACGAGGTAGCGCTGCTCCGCCAGCCGGTCGGAGAGCTCGTCGAGGCGGGCGAAGAGCGTGTCGTAGGCCTCCTCGTACGCCTGCTGGCTGGTGGCGAAGCCGCAGCGGTAGACGCCGTTGTTGACGTCGCTGAACACGGACGCGTTGACCTCGTCGATGTCGGCGCGCAGGTGCTCGGGATAGAGCTCAGGCGCGCCCGGTCGGTGGAACCGCTGCCACTCGAGCGCGAAGTCGAGGGTGATCTGCGGGTAGTCGTTGCTGACCACCCGCTTCGTCTCCTTGTCGTACAGCGTGGGAACGGTCACCCGCCCCTCGTACGACGGGTCGGTCGCCCGGTAAGCCTCGGACAGGAACGCCAGCCCCGTCGCCGGGTCGCGGCCACCAGGGTCCAGCGTGAAGCGCCAGCCCCGCTCGTCGCGGATGGGGTCGACGACCGAGAGGCCGATGACCTCCTCGAGCCCGAGCAGCCGGCGCACGGTGACCGCCCGCGAGGCCCACGGGCAGGCGAGGGACACGATGAGCTGGTAGCGGCCCGGCTCGACCGGATAGCCGCTCGACCCGTCAGCGGTGACCCGGTCGGTGAAGCGGTTGGGCTGGCGCTTCCACTCGCCGCGGGCACCGGTCTCGGGACTGAACTGGCCCAGCTGCGGTGGTGCGGCCTGCGTGCTCGTCATGACCTCGACCGTACGCCGTCGTCGTCGCGCCCCGGCCGGACGCCGGTTGTCGCTCCGGCCGCGTGGGCATGCGACCGGACATGCCGGCCGACCGCCCCTCGGGGACCCTGACCTTCATCGGCAACGCCACGGTGCTGGTGCGCTGCGCGGGCTTCACCGTGCTCACCGACCCGAACTTCCTGCACGCCGGTGAGCGCGCCTCGCTGGGCTACGGGCTCACCTCGAAGCGGCTGCGCGACCCGGCGGTCGAGGTCGACGCGCTGCCGCCGCTGGACGCGGTGGTGCTCTCGCACCTGCACGGCGACCACTTCGACCGGGTCGCCCGCCGCGGCCTGGCGAAGAACCTGCCCGTGGTTACGACCCGGCACGCCGCGCGGGTGCTGCGGTGGTGGGGCTTCGAGCGCGCCTGCGGCATGCGGACGTGGGACCGCTGGTCGGTGCGCAATGCCGACGGCGGCGAGCTGCGGGTGACCGCCCTGCCCGCCCGGCACGCCTTCGGCGCCCTCGGGGTGCTGCTGCCCCCGGTGAACGGCAGCCTGCTGGAGTTCCGCGAGGAGCCGGGCGGGGCGGCCTACCGGATCTACCTCACCGGTGACACCCTGGTCCACGAGCAGCTGCGCGAGATTCCCCGCCGGCATCCCGACATCGACCTCGGCCTGCTGCACCTGGGCGGGACGAAGGTCCTCGGTGCGACGGTGACCATGGACGGCCGCCAGGGCGTCGACCTGCTCGAGCT
>JALYMT010000345.1 GCA_030773555.1 Actinomycetota bacterium
GGACTTCGCCGTGGCCCACCCCACGGTGGCGATCGCCGAGGTGCCGGCGCAGCCCGTCGACGTGCACGACCTGGCCTGCCTGCGCCGCCTGGGGGCCGCCCTGGCCGGGCCCTCGAACGCGGAAGACGGGGTGGTCCGCCCCTCCTCGGGCCACCCCGTCTCGTCCGACAGTCCCTAGACCGCTACTGCCCCTAGCTAGCCACTGCCCCTAGATCCACTGCCCTTAGATAGCCACCGGCAGGCCGTCGCTGCCGTCGCCGCGCTCGTGCTCGTCGCGCGCAGCCTCCAGCAGCGAGCGCCAGCTCGGGACGTCGGGGCGGCGGCGCAGCAGCGCCCGCCGCTCCCGCTCGGTCATCCCACCCCAGACCCCGAACTCGATCCGATTGTCGAGCGCGTCCGACAGGCACTCCGTGCGGACCGGGCAGCCGACGCACACCGCCTTGGCTCGGTTCTGCGCGGCACCCTGCACGAACAGGCTGTCCGGGTCAGCGCTGCGGCACGCGCCGCGCGCCGCCCACTCATTCGTCCACGTCGTGTGCTGAGACATGCGGTTGGTCCTCCCCCAAGGGCCAGATGACCGGCCCCAGAGTGCGGCGCCGTAATGAGGACGGTACGGAAATGCCGCCGAACGTCAAAGACTCCGTACGGCTTACTCCATGGCTCACCCACCGTGAGAAGCCGGTTCCATCGCGCTTCTTCCGGTAGGAACCGGACAATTCGGCGCACAACTATCGCTCTCAGTCCTTATTAGGTCACGGACTGCGATTACAGCGGAAATATCAGTAGCGCCACGTAAGCTGTTGCACCATGAATCGCACACGTGATCCCCGCCGACAGGGCTCCGGGGTGCTCCCGGGCGCGAGGGTCCGGGGGGTCGGCGGGCGGGCCCGAGCCGGTGCGGCGCGCCTGCTGCTACTCGTGGGCATCAGTGCCCTGGCCGGCGTGCTGGTCGCCGGCCTCGCGCTCCCCCTGGCCGGCGGTGCGGGCCTGGTGGCCCGGGGGAGCGTGGAGAGCTTCGACTCCCTGCCCGCCACCTTCACCGCCCCACCCCTGGCGCAGAACTCCCGCGTGCTCGCCGCCGACGGCTCGGTCGTGGCCACCTTCTACGACCAGAACCGCGTGCTCGTGCCGCTGAGTGAGGTGGCGCCGGTCATGCGCCAGGCGCTGGTGGCGATCGAGGACTCCCGCTTCTACGACCATGCCGGCGTCGACGCGCGCGGCACGGTGCGCGCCCTGGTCAACAACACGACCGGGGAGTCCGTGCAGGGCGGGTCCACCATCACCCAGCAGTACGTGAAGAACGCGCTCGTCGAGTCCGCTCTCGCGCAGGACGACCAGGCCGCCGCCAAGGCGGCGGTCGAGCAGGACGGGGTGGCCGGATACGCCCGCAAGGTGCGCGAGCTCCGCTACAGCGTGGCCCTCGAGGAAGAGCTGAGCAAGGACGAGATCCTCGAGCGCTATCTCAACATCGCCTACTTCGGCAACGGGGCCTACGGCGTCGAGGCCGCCGCGCGCACGTACTTCGACAAGCCGGCCAAGAGCCTGCGCACCGCCGAGGCCGCCCTGCTCGCGGGGCTGGTGAAGAACCCGTCGGCCTACGACCCCTTCGGCCGCCCCAAGGCCGCCCAGAGCCGGCGCGACGTGGTGCTGGCGCGCATGGGCGAGGTCGGCTTCCTGCCGGCGGGGCAGGTGCCGGCGGAGCAGCGCCGACGGCTGGGGCTGAAGCGGGGCGAGACCCGGACCGGGTGCGACACCTCGTACGCCCCCTTCTTCTGCGACTACGTCAAGCGCATCCTCCTCGAGAACCCGCTCTTCGGCCGGTCGCCCGAGGATCGGCAGCGGCTGCTGTTCCGCGGGGGCATCACGGTGACCACCACGCTCGATCCCAAGGCGCAGAAGGCCGCCGAGCGCGCGGTCGACAGCCGGGTCGACGAGACCGACAAGGTGGCCGGTGTCGTGGTGTCCCTCGAGCCCGGCACCGGGCGCATTCCGGCGATGGCCGTCAGCCGCGACTTCGGTGATGGCAAGGGCAAAACGCAGGTCAACTACGCGGTTGACCAAGCTGCCGGCAAGAGCATCGGCACCCTCGCCGGGTCGACGTTCAAGCCGTTCCTCGCCGCCGAGGCGCTCGAGCAGGGCTACGGCCTCGACTACCGCATCCACGCCCCGTACAAGCTGAAGGCCAAGGACACCGACGGGGTCACGACGTGCAATGGCACGCTGAAGAATCCCGACGCGCAGGGCAAGGCCTATGAGCCCACCAACGAGCGGCGGTCGGAGAACGGCATCTACACGATGCGCGAGGCGATGGCCGACTCCGTCAACACCTACTTCCTGCAGCTGGAGAAGCGCACCGGCCTGTGCGAGGCCGCCAAGCGCGCCGAGGAGATGGGTGTGCGGCGGGCCACGGGGAGCCGGCTCGAGCAGAACCTGTCCTGGACCCTGGGCTCCGACAACGTCTCGCCGCTGCGCATGGCCGAGGCCTACGCCACGCTGGCGGCCCGCGGCGTGCACTGCACCCCGGTCGTCATCACCGAGGTCGTCGGCCGCGACGGCACCAAGCTGCCGGTGCCGGAGGGGACCTGCGAGCAGGTGATGGAGCCCCAGCTGGCCGACGCGGTGACCTACCTGCTGCGTGGGGTCATGACTGAGGGCACCGGCGCCGGCTCCCGGCTCGCGGATCGGCCGGCCGCTGGCAAGACCGGCACCACCAACGAGCGGCGATCCGCCTGGTTCGTCGGCTACACCCCGGAGCTGTCCACCGCAGTCGCCGTGTGGAACCCCACCCCGCCCAAGGGCGGCTACTCCATGGTCAGCAAGCGGATCGGTGGCCGCTTCTACGACAAGGTGCAGGGCGCCAACCTGCCCGCACCGATCTGGAACGACGCGATGGAGGGGGCCCTCGAGGGGACTCCGGTCACCTCGTTCGTCGAGCCCGAGCGGCGCTACTTCGAGGGCACGAAGGGCCCCGGCGACCTGGTTCGCCCCGGCGGCGACCTGGTTCGCCCCGGCAGCAAGGTCCTCGACGAGGAGGACGCGGAGGAGCTGCTCCGCCGGCTGTTCGGCAACACTGCCGCCACGCGCACCTCGCAGCCCCGGGCGGCGGCAGCCCGGCCGGCAGCAGCCCGGCCGGCAGCGACCCGGCCTTCGGCAAGCCCGGCCAGACCCGCCCCCCGCCCGGCGGCCACGCCTCCTCCGGCCAGCGACTCCGGCGACTGAGCTCAGCTCTCCGACAGCTGGCGGCGCACTTCGGCGGCCACCCTGGCGCCGTCGGCCCGGCCACCCACCCGGGGACCGACCAGCTTCATGACCGGACCCATGGCTCGCGGCCCCGAGGCTCCGCTCTCTGCCAGCGCCGCGCCCACCAGGGCGCGCAGCTGCTCGTCGTCCAGCTGGGCGGGCAGGTAGGCCGTCAGCACCGACAGCTCGCCTCGCTCCCGGTCGGCGAGCTCGCTCCGGCCCGCGCCGTCGTAGCCTCGGCGGCCTCCCGGCGCTTCTTCGCCTCCCGCCGCAGCACGGCGAGCACCTCGTCGTCGGACAGCTCCCGCGCGGTGGCGCCAGCCACCTCCTCGGTGCTGACGGCGGTCAGCGCCATCCGCAGCGTCGAGGCCCGCAGCTCGTCGCGGCTCTTCATGGCCGACGTCAGGTCGGCACGCAGCTGGTCCTTGAGGGCAGCCATGCTGGCCAGTCTGTCAGCATGGGCGCGTGCGACCCCTGCTCGGCGTACCGCTCGGGATGACCGCCGCGGCCCTGGCCTACGGCGCCGCCATCGAGGTGCGCGCCTTCCGGCTGCGGCGCATCGAGGTGCCGGTGCTGCCGCGGGGTCAACGTCCTCTGCGCGTCCTGCACCTGTCGGACCTGCACCTGCGCCCCGGGCAGTCGAAGAAGCGCGCCTGGGTCCGGTCGCTGGCCGGGCTCGAGCCCGACCTGGTCATCGACACCGGCGACAACCTGGCTCATCCCCAGGCGGTCCCCGCCGTGTTCGACTCTCTCGGCCCGATGCTCGACCTGCCGGGGGCGTACGTCCTGGGCAGCAACGACTACTTCGCCCCGCGGCCGAAGAACCCGGTCGACTACCTGCGCCGGGACTCCGGCAAGCGCCCGACCAACCACTTCCTCCCGTGGCAGGACCTGCGCGACGGCCTCATCGCCGCCGGCTGGCGGGACCTGACCAACCGACGGGACTTCCTCGAGGTCGACGGCCGCCGCATCGCGTTGATCGGTGTGGACGACCCCCACCTGCGCCGCGACCGCTACGACATCGCCGGGGGTCGCCTCGACCCCGATGTCGACCTGCGTCTCGGCGTCGTGCATGCCCCGTACCGCAGAGTCCTCGACCGGATGGCGGCCGACCGGCTCGACCTCATCCTGGCTGGGCACACCCACGGCGGGCAGCTGTGCGTGCCGGGGTACGGGGCCGTGGTGACCAACTGCGACCTGCCACGCCAGCAGGCCAAGGGGCTCTCGCGCTGGCGCTCGAGCTGGCTGCACGTCTCCGCCGGCCTCGGCACCTCCCCGTACGCCCCCGTGCGCTTCGCCTGCCCTCCCGAGGCGACGCTGCTAACCCTGGTCGCTGCCGGCTCCCCCTCGGCTAGACTCGCAGCGTCCACCGGGGTGTAGCGCAGCTTGGCAGCGCGCTTCGTTCGGGACGAAGAGGCCGTGGGTTCAAATCCCGCCACCCCGACAGCTCGTGGCCGGTGTTCCTGCAGGTCAGGGACACCGGCCTTGCCTTCTCAGGCTCTCGGACCCGGTTTGTCTACAGGCCGGTCCACCCGACACCGAGGCGACGCCGCGGTCTTGACGCCCAGGACGGCGTTGTAGTTCGCCCACGACCGACGACGATGGTGGGCATGGCCGTCAACACGCCTGGAAGCCTGCCGGCCGACCCGGCGGAACTTGCGACCGCGCTGCCGGACCTACCGCAGTGGGTCTACGCCCGGAGCCTGCTGCTGTCTGGCACCGCTTCGGTCCTGCTCAGTGCGGCTGGTGACGCAGCGCTCGTCCTGGATCCGGCCACGGCGGTGCTCGTGGGCCACCCCGATCAGGAGCTGCTGCGCACCGCGCTGGCGGGAGACCCGCCCGTGCCGACGCTGCTAGCGCACGAGGACGCCCTGATAGGCGTGCACGCAGCGCTTCCCACTTGGAGCGCTCAGCGGTTCATCGTGCACACGCTGCTGCGGCCAGTCCCTCCTGACACCCCACCGCCGCCTGGTGTCCTCGTCTTCGTGCCGCTCGACCCCGCAGCGCTCGCCGGGCTGCCCCAAGATCTACGCGCCGAGGCAGCAGACGCCCCCGCCGCCGCGGTACGCCTCAACAACGGTGAGCCCGTTGCGGTGTGCTTCGTCGCCGACCTGACCGAGACGCTGTGGGACGTCGGAGTCGACACCGTCGAGCAGGCACGCGACAGGGGCACGCCACGGCCGCGTTCCTCGCGCTCGCCGCGGCGATGGCCGCGCAGGGCCGCCAGCCGGTGTGGGCCGCGTACGAGGACTACCCCCCATCGCTCGCCCTCGCGGCCCGCCTCGGCTTCCAGCCGGTCGCCCGGATGGCCGAGCTGACCCTCGCTCCTTCGGCCCAGAGCGAGCGTGGCAGATCATAGTGAAGCCGGCAGGGCCCTGACCAGCATGAACACTTGCGTCAGCGGTCTGAGGTGAACCTCCGGAGGTCCCGCACCGGAGTTCAAATTCCCCCACCCCGACGAATCGCAGCCGGTGTTCCTGCAGGTCTGGAACACCGGCCTTTCGTAGCCAGCGCTCCTGGAGCCGGATTCGTTCACCGGAACGCGGCGGACGAGGATCCCGGGCGAGCGTCACGGCCGGCGCCCCGAGCGCAGGGCCGTGGGGGCAGCGAGCCCGACGTCGGCGGCGTGATCGAGGCCCGGGCCTCCGGTGCCAGCGGCACCGCCGCGACCGCTACCCGGTCCCCGGTTGCCCGCCGCCCTGGTGGGCATAGTCGAGCACCCCTGGTCCCGCCTGAGGAGATGCTGTGCAGCTGGACTTCCTGCAACCCGTGTACGCCGCGCCGGGACCGTTCGCCACCGCCTGGTTGGAGGTGGCGCCCAGTGAGCGCTCCGGGCACGAGAGCGAGCTGCGCTGGCGCGGACTGCGCGAGCACCTCGAGAAGGCCGGGGCGCCGGCTGCCCTGCTCGACCAGATGCAGGAGGCGGCGCTGAGCACGACCCACCGTTCCGGCGAGCACGGCAAGCTGCTGGTCGGCGCCGGGGACGAGCTCCTCCTCGACCGGGTGCTGCCTCACCCGCCGCTACCGGAAGGCGCGACCTGGGGGCCGCTGCCGCACCTGCTGCCCCTGGTGCGGCAGTACGTGCAGCAGGTGCCCTACATCCTCGTCCTCATCGACCGGGCCGGCGCGGATCTGCGGATCGTCGGGCGCTCCGGAGAGGAGATCGGCGGGGAGGAGGTGGAGCCGGACTACAGCGGTCCACGTGGCACCGGCCAGCGCGGGGCGGAGAGTCCCGACTTGCACTCCCACGAGGCCACCGGAGAAGCGCGCGGCCGAGAGATCGCCGCCGAGGTGGACAAGGCGGTCGCGCGCAGCGGCGCCCCGCTCGTCGTCGTCGCCGGCGACGTGCGCGCCGTCGGGCATCTGCGCGACAACCTCGGCGAGCGTGCCCGCAGCCTCGTCGTGGACCTGGGCACCGGCGGCCGGGCCGCGGGCATGTCGCAGGAGGCGGTCGACAAGGCGCTGGCGCAGGCGGTGCTCGACCGGGCCGCCGAGCAGGCCCGGCCGACGCTGGAGCGGTTCGAGCAGGAGCGGGGGCGCCGCGCCGCCGGCGAGCAGCAGGCCCTGGCCGTCGAAGGGGTCAGCGCCGTCATCGACGTGCTGCGCAAGGCGCAGGTGGACACCCTGCTGCTGCGCGACGAACCCCGCAGCGATCCGGCGATCGACAACGCCGGGGACAGCATCGATCAGCGGCCCCAGGCGACGCAGTTGTGGGCCGGACCGGACCCGTTCCATCTCGGGCTGACCGAGGAGGAGGTGCGGGCCCTGGGCGCCGAGCAGGCACAGCCGGTCCGCGCCGACGACACACTGCTACGCGCGGCGGCCGCCACCGACGCCCACGTGCTCCTCGCCCCGGAGGACCTCGAACTGCAGGACGGGGTGGGCGCCGTCCTGCGCTACGCCGACGCCTCGACCCCGGCGAGCTGACCGTCCGCGGTCGGTGAGGACGTCGGCGGGGCGCCCCTGACCCCGCGTGCGCGCCGTCTCCCGGATGTCTGCTGCCGACGTCGCGGCCCAGCGTGCCGAGGAGCCCCAACCTCGGTCGTTCAGGAGCAGCACCCGGCTTCCGTCGGCGAGCTCCACCTCGTGACGTGCTGACACCGAGATCCGATCGTCCGCCTGCTTGTCCACATCGACGAACGTCACGAGACGTGTCACGGCACTCATGTTCCTCCCGCCCCTCTTCTCCTGGATCTTGGCGTCGAACCGGGACTGGTCGATTCCAGCCGTCACCGATCCCTGAGCGCGGACGGCTGCGGGTTGTGCCATGGCTCTGGGGCGGGAACCCCGAGGCGGTGGGAAGCGGGCTGGCGGCGCACTCGGGTGCGTTGGGCTGCCGCCACGCAGACCAGGACGGCGAGGGCCGCGAGGACGACGGCTGGCTGGAGGTCCTGGCCGAACAGCAGCACGGACTCGGCCACCGTGAGCAGCGGCTGGGCGAGCTGGACCTGGCTGACCCTGGCGATCCCGCCGAGGGCGAGCCCGCGGTACTAGGCGAAGAAGCCGAGGAATATGCTGACCACCGCGGTGTAGGCGAAGCACGCCCAACCCGCGACGTCGGCCGAAGGGCCTGGCGGGCGACGTCGAGGAACAGCACGGGCAGCAGCAGCGGGACGCTGAGCAGCAGCGCCCAGTAGATCACCTGGTCCGCGCCGATTCGCGGGGCGAGGCGGGCGCCCTCGGCGTAGCCGACGGCTGCGGACAGGACGGCCAGGACCGTGAGCGCGTCGTCCTGGCTCGGTAGCCCAGGTCCGTGCACGAGCGCGAAGACTCCCACCGCGACCGCGCCCGCTGCGCAGGCAGCCCAGAACGCCGATGAGGGCCGCTCTCCGGTGCGGAGTACGCCGACCACGGCCGTCGCTGCCGGGAGCAGGCCCACGATGACGGCGCCGTGCGCGCTGTCGGTGCGCTGCAGCGCCAGAGCCGTGAACAGCGGGAACCCCACCACCACGCCGGCGGCGACGACCAGCAGGCTCGGCAGCAGCGACCGGTCCGGGACGCGGGCGCGGCGCCAGGCGAGGTAGCCGGCCGCCAGGACGGCCGCGGCGACGGCTCGCCCGACCGTGGCGAACGTCGGCCCGAGCTGACGGACCGCGACCTGAGTCGTGGGCAGGCTGAGACTGAAGGCCAGGACACCGAGGAAGCCCCACGCCAGGCCGCGCGATAGCAGTCGACGCTCAGCTGTAGTAGCGCTACGGTCGTTCGACATGGATGACGGTAGCAGCAGTTCGGCTCGGGTCGCCGGAGAGCTGCGTGACCGCGCGGCGGCGTTGCAGCCGGGGACGCGCCTGCCATCCACCCGAGCGCTCATGGCCGAACTCGGCGTCGGCCCCGGCACCGTCGCCCGAGCCGTGGCCCGCCTGGTCGCCGAGGGCGTTCTCGTCGCCGAGGCTGGCCGGGGTACCTTCGTGGCCGGCCGGCCTGGCCCGGGGCCGAGGCGGCGGGAGCCGGACACCGGCTGGCAGACCGTCGCCCTCGGCCAGGCCCCGGTCGACGGTCGCGACGTCGCCGCCCTGCTCCAGCCCGCCGCACCCGGGGTCCTCGTGCTGTCCACCGGCTACCCGTCTCCCGACCTGCAGCCCCTCGCCGCGCTCACCGCGGCTGCGGTCCGGGCGGCGCGCCGGCCTGGCGGGTGGGCTCTGGCCCCTCCTGCGGGACTGCCCGAGCTGCGCGCCCTGCTCGGCGCACCGGTGGGCGCCGACCCCGGCGACGTCCTCGTCGTCCCGGGCGGGCAGGCCGGGCTGTCCGCGGCGCTGCGCACGCTCGCCCCACCCGGGTCGCCGATGCTGGTCGAGGTCCCCACCTACCTC